>CAZQLG010000001.1:0-31910 GCA_964594105.1 uncultured Desulfococcus sp.
TTTTACTTACGCCATATATATAAAAAGGTTGTTAAAACAATAATTTATATGAAAAATTAAGTCCATTGCATGTAATTCCGGCCATGGGAGAAGTCCCACGGCCGGCTGACCCGCAATTCTCATGAACGAATCAAACTTGTGAGAAATCCGGGCCAAATATCTTAATCAGTTTTTTAAAAAAGTTTGAAGATCTCGTTATTTCTTGCCTGAAACAGCTGGTTTCAGTTCCTTCAGTCCATTTAGCCTTCCACCTTCAGCCTTCTACCTAAACTCCTTATTTCAACAATTCCCAGGTGCCGTCTTTAATCTTTACCATGACAAATGCTTCCGGGCTCAGACCGTTATGATCTGTTTGGCTAAAGTTGAAAATACCGCTGACACCCACATAATTTTTTGTGCTTTCTATGGCTTTGCGGATTATTTCTTTGTCGCCGTTACTGTTTTTAAGGGCGGCTGCCAGTATCTTTACCGCATCATAGGCGTAGCCGCCAAATCCGGATACGGCGGAGTCATATTTTTTTCCATAATCAGTGACGTAAGCATTGAGCGTTTCTTTTTGGGGGTCACTGTCCGGAAGAAGCCCGGCGACCAGGATTTTTCCGGTGGGCAGCATGATGCCTTCAGCCGCAGAACCGGCCAGTTCAATAAATTTGGGAGAGGCAACCCCATGGCTTTGGTACAAGGGAATATTTAAGCCGAGTTGCTGCATATTTTTTGCCAGAACGGCAGGACCGGGATTTGTGCCCCAGCAAACAATCGCTTCAGGGTTATCCTGACGGATTTTTGTTAACTGGGCGGTCATGTCGGTGTCCTTGCCACCGTATGTTTCAGACTTGGCAACCGTTAAACCGAAATTCGGTGCTTGGGCAAGCAGTTGTTCCTTGCCGCTTTCACCAAACGCATTGCCAACAGAAATAATACTGATTTTTTGGGTATTGTTTGCTTTTAAATTTTCATAAATAGCGGCCACCGCCAGAATATCGCTTTGGGCGGTTTTAAATATCCATGGATTGATCGGGGAAACAATTTTATTGCCGGCCGCACAGCTGATAAAAGGGATTTTCGCTTTCTGGATCATGGGCATGACTGCCCGGGTTGCCGGCGTCGTGCTGGGGCCGATAATGGCGACCACGCCATCTTTATTGATCAGTTTTGTTGCGAGCAAATTTGCTTTACCGGGATCGCCTTCCGTATCGTAGATTACCGCTTCCAGCATATGTCCGTCAATGCCGCCAGCGGCATTGATCTGGTCAACGACCATTTCCATGGATTTTTTTTCAGGATCACCTAAAAAGGAGGCCCGGCCGGTTACAGCAAAAATACCGCCGATTTTATAGGGTTTTTTTTCTGATGCGGAAAATGCGGTGGATGTGACCAACAGGCAAGTGATGGCAATAATCGATAAAATTATTTTCATCGAACGGTTTCGATTGATGGACAACATAATTTTTCTCCTTTTTAAATGATTATTCAATAAAAATAATGTCATTTGAACAGGTTGTTGAAAAACGGTATGAGCGCAGGCCAAAGCGAAGATGTGGACAAAGCAGAATTTGACGAAAAAACGGAGTTTATGTTTATAAATGCGTGTTTTGAGTCAAATTTTAACGCCGTATTGGCAAGTGCAATAGTTTTTCAACTGCCGGTTAAAGTGTACTCAGCGTACTTTCATCAATGATGGTGACGCCGTTATCCATTAAAATTTTTATGGCTTCTTCGGTTTGATCAAATCTGAAAATCATGATGGCCTTATCCCCGCTTTGCTGGATGAATGCATACATGTATTCAACATTGATTCCGGCGTTTTTAAGAATATCGAGAATTCTGTGGAGTCCGCCGGGATTGTCGTCAACCTTGACAGCCACAACGCGTGTCTTTCGGACGGTAAACCCTGAATTTTTAAGCGCTTCTTCTGCTTTCGCATTGTCGTTTACAATCAATCTCAGCACACCGAAATCAGATGTGTCGGCTACCGCCAGTGCGCGGATATTGATATTGGCTTTTGACAGAATGCCGGTAATATCAGACAGACGGCCTGCTTTGTTTTCAATAAATATCGATATTTGTTCGGTTTGCATGGAACCCCTCCTTTACCAAAACAATTGTTAAATCTTACGGTTATCAATCACCCGGGCTGCTTTTCCTTCGCTGCGTGCAATGGATTTCGGTTCAGCAAGTTTTACTTTTGCAGAAACCCCAAGCGTTTCCTTGATATCTTTTGAAATTTTACTTTCCAGCTGCTGGAGCTGCTTGACTTCATCGGAGAAAAGATTTTCTCCAATTTCCACCCGAACCGTTAATGTGTCAAGGTTGTCTTTTCTGTCTACAATCAGCTGGTAGTGTGGCTCCACGCCTTCAACCTGCATGAGCACACTTTCAATTTGAGACGGAAATACATTGACCCCCCGAATAATCAGCATGTCGTCTGTTCGTCCGCTGACTTTGTTCATCCGAACATGGGTCCGGCCACAGACACATGGCTCCGGATTCAAGGTGCTAATATCACGGGTTCGATAACGAATGAGCGGAAAGGCTTCTTTGGTGATGGTGGTAAACACCAGTTCGCCGCTTTCCCCATATGGCAGGGCTTCACCGGTAATTGGATTGATAATTTCCGGGATAAAATGATCTTCAAAGATATGGAGACCTTTTTTGGCTTCGATGCATTCGATGGAAACGCCGGGGCCCATCACTTCGCTGAGCCCGTAAATATCAATGGCATCCATATTCAGTTTTCGTTCAATTTCTTCGCGCATATCTTCGGACCAGGGTTCTGCCCCGAAAACACCTGTTTTGAAATGCAGGTCTTTAAAGGAAATCCCCATTTCTTCGGCTGCTTCTGCCAGGTGAAGGGCGTACGACGGTGTTGCGGTTAAAACCGTGGGTTTAAAATCTCTCATAATAATGGCCTGGCGCTTGGTATTTCCGCCGGAAACCGGAATTACCGAGGCACCTAATTTTTCCGCACCGTAATGGGCACCCAGGCCGCCGGTAAAAAGTCCGTACCCGTAAGCATTATGAATAATATCCCCCCGCGTGGCACCGGCCGCTGAAAGGGCGCGGGCCATGAGTTTTGCCCAGGTATCAATGTCTCTTGCCGTATAGCCGACGACGGTTGGCTGTCCCGTAGTCCCGGAGGAGGCATGAATGCGAACAACATTTGCCATGGGCACGGCAAACATGCCAAACGGATAATTATCCCTTAAATCCTGCTTGGTGGTGAACGGAATCCGTTTCAGGTCCTTTAATGTTTTTACATCTCCGGGCAGAATGCCGGCGTCATCCAGTTTTTTTTTATAAAATGGTACGGTCGCGTAGACATGGGAGAGAACCGTCTGGAGCCTCTTGAGCTGAATGGATTCGAGCGCTTCTCTGGGCATTGTTTCATATTCAATATCGAAAATCATCCTTGCCTCCTTATTAAGTTTTTAGCCGTTTAAATTCCCCTTAAAGCTCGGTTTTCGTTTTTCGAGAAACGCCCGGGTGCCTTCCTGGGCGTCCTCGCTGGCTACGCATAGGGCAAATGCGTCGATTTCCATTTTACAACCCGTTGCCAGATCAACATCCAGTCCCTGGTTAATGGTTTGCTTGGCCATATTCAAAGAAACTTTTCCTCTGGATGTGATACCTCGGGCTGTTTTTCGGGCCTCGTTCATCAGTTCTTCAGGGGAAATAACCCTATTGACAATGCCTATTTGAGCTGCTTCTGCGGCAGAAATCATTTGACCGGTGAAAATTAGCTCCTTTGCCCTGTTTTTCCCTATGATGCGGGAAAGGCGCTGGGTGCCGCCAAATCCGGGAATTAGCCCCAGGGTGATTTCTGGGAGCCCGAATTTTGCGTTTTCAGATGCATAAACGAAATCACACGCGAGCGCCAGTTCAAGTCCGCCGCCCAGGGCAAATCCGTTGACAGCGGCAATGACTGGAATGGCAAGGTTCTGAATCGCTGCCATGGTCTTATGACCGTTTGCCGCAAAAAATTTTGCTTGAAGGGAATTTAATCCGGCCAGTTCTGTGATGTCTGCTCCGGCCACGAATGCTTTTTCACCGCTTCCCGTCAGGATCAGGACCCGGATTTCTTCATTGGCGGCAACAGATTCAACGGCTTGAAAAATTTCATTCAATACTTCCGAATTGAGTGCATTTAATGACTTGGGACGGTTTATGGTTACAATGGCAATATTGTCAATAATCTCAAAAAGTATGCTGTTGTAGGTCATATTTTTCTCCATGAAAATGTTAGATTTTTTTTGTGATGATACAGGTAAATAAATTAAGTTGACAGTTTTGTCAAACACAACCATTATTTCAGTTGCTTGAACGCTTTATAGCTTATAGCACATGAATTGATACCATTTCATTTAATATAAGGTGAAAAATGTATCTCTTCATTTGCGAACCATTATCGGCACGAAGCAATTGGAAGGGGTCAGTACTGCTAAAACCAGGACTCAGAAAATATAAAAAGGGGGTAGCCGGAATAATTCCCGGCCAGCCCTTTTATAAAATGGTACGCCTGGCAGGACTCGAACCTGCGACCTACGGATTAGAAGTCCGTTGCTCTATCCAGCTGAGCTACAGGCGCATTTTGTTGAAAAAAAATTCAATTAACATGATTTGTTTTTTTTGTCCATATCTAATATAATATTTTATCATATCAAAATATCATATAATATTAAATTAACAAGCACACTGAAAATAGTCTGTTTCTTTAATTGAGAATTTAGTAATTGCTACTTATAGTTTATTTTTATAAGCATTGTAATGCTTAAATATAGATAATACAAATCCGGTTATAATTTCAAACTTTAAACGCAATGATGTGAAACAATATAAAATTGGTGGTTGATACCATAATGAGTGATGCAAAGAAAAAAAATAATGGCCGGGGCAAGAGCAATAAAAAAAAATCCAAGGATATCAATAACTTATCAATAGATGAGACAAGAAAAAAAACAAAGACCGGCAGTGGTAAAAGCCTTGTTGAATATGATCCGCTGCAGCGTTATTTGTCTGAAGTTAATCAATACAGACTGCTTACCCGGGAAGAGGAAGTCGAACTTGGCAAAAGAATCACTGAGCAAGACGATTCAGATGCCGCGTTTATTATGGCCACTTCAAATTTAAGGCTGGTGGTAAAGATTGCCCTGGATTTTCAGCGTGTGTGGATGCAGAACCTGCTGGATCTTATCCAGGAAGGTAATATCGGGCTGATGCATGCGGTCCAGAAATTTGATCCGTACAAAAATGTTAAGTTTTCTTATTATGCCTCTTTCTGGATAAAAGCATATATCTTAAAGTTCATAATGGACAATTGGCGATTGGTCAAAATTGGAACCACCCAGGGGCAGCGTAAACTTTTTTTCAAGCTTAAAAAAGAAAAACAGAAATTAATTGATGAAGGGTTTGTTCCGCATACCCAGCTTTTGTCCGATCGGTTGGGGGTTTCCGAAAAGGAAGTAATGGAAATGGACCAGCGGCTTGACGGTTGGGATCTTTCGTTAGATGCCCCGCTGAGAGAAGATTCTGATACTGAAAGAGGCGCATTTTTAAGTTCCGGTGCGACGTCCATTGAGAGCCAGGTCGCCAAAAAGGAAATTGAAACTCTTTTACAAGAAAATGTGGCGATATTCAGAACACAATTAACTGAAAGAGAGCTTGAAATATTTGATAAGCGGATATTTACAGACACGCCTTTAACTTTACAGGATATTGGTGATAGATATAGTATCTCCAGAGAACGGGTTCGCCAGCTTGAAAAAAGTATTATTAAAAAGATGAAAGTGTTTTTCAAAGAAGAGATCCCTGATTTTAATTTATATGAATAGGAATGAGCTATTCTTAGTTAGTCCAAACCGGGAAAAAAAATGAAAAAGTTGATTGGTACGTTAGTTTTAATTTGTTTTGTTTTCATGCTTGAAGGGTGCGGCCTGAAGAAAGTCAATTCTGGTGCGTCAGAAGATCATTCTATGGACGCTCAGAGGATAAGCCCGCAGCAGGCTGAAGAAGATGGACGTTCCGGAAACAGCTATTATTTGTTTATGGAATCTGAATTGTTAAAAGGGCGCGGGCGTCTGGATGATGCCATTTATTTTATGAAACTGGCAGTGGAAGAGGATCCTGAATCATTATTTTTAAAAAAAGACCTGGCTATTTTATATCTTCACAAGGAAGAAAATGAAAAGGCCCGGATGATCGTTGAAGAGATTCTTGTACAAGATCCGGAATCAGTGGATGCCCTGGTGATGTCCGCAACAATAAAAAAGACGTTAAATAAAGAAACGGATGTAAAGCCGATATATGAAAAAGTACTTTTAAATGATCCGAAACGGAAAAATATTTATCATATTTTGGGGAAAATGTATTTTTCAGAAGGTGATATGGATAACGCCCTTCGCGTATATGAAAAAATGCTTGACCAGTTTCCCGATAATTATGTGGGATATTATTATATCGGAGAAATTTATGGTTTCAAAGCCGACTACGATAAAGCGGAAGCGGCGTTTTTAAAAACCCTTGAACTCCTTCCAACGCTGGATGAGGCCCGTCTTGAACTGGTTAAGCTTTATCGGTTAACCAAACAGAAAGAAAAAATAATCACCATGTTCGAACAAATGCTGGATCGGAATCCAGACAATATTGTTTCCGCAATCGAACTGGGGCTTTTGTATAATAAAAAGGATGACGACAAAGCAGGGCCCATTTTAAAAGATTTGGGTAAACGGAGTTTAAGCGATATCAACATTATCGGAACCGTACTACAGTATCTGATCCTTCAGAAGCGGACCAATGATGCCATTATTGTCCTTAACGGTATGTCAAAAGGTGCCCCTGAAAGTTCCGAGATTTCGTATGCCGCCGCTATTGTTAATTACGAAAAAGGAAATATGGACCTGGCCCTTGAAAATTTTAAAGCCGTCAAATCAGATACCCGGTTTTATCAGAATGCCCTGATACACATGGCTATCATTTATTATAACAATGATGATTTTGATACGGGCATTGCCGTGTTAAAGGAGGCCATGACCAAGGTCCCGGATTCTGTGAAACTGGCATTAATTCCTTATCTGAGTTCTTTTTATAAAGAAAAGGAACTGCCCGAAGAATCCATCAATTTAATCCGGGAAGGGCTTTTGATTGATCCGAAGAGTATGGACTTGCTGTTTGAATTAGGCGTCATTTACGACCAACAGGGTAAAACCGATTTGGCTATTGAGCAGATGGGCGCTGTTCTCGCATTAAATCCGGAACATGCGGACGCGTTAAATTATCTGGGATATACTTACGCAGATAAAGGGATTCATCTGGATGAAGCCGAAGCCATGATTAAAAAGGCCCTGTCATATAAACCGGATAATGGGTACATCATTGACAGTCTCGGGTGGGTATATTTTAAAAAGGGCCTTTTTGAAGAAGCCTTTCAGCAGCTCGAGCGGGCGGTTGAACTCATTCCCGATGATCCGATTGTTTTAGAGCATTTGGGAGATATCTATATTCAAATGAATGATCCGGCAACGGCGCATAAATATTACGAACAGGCACTTCAGAAAAAAGATAAGGACAAAAAAGGGTTGCAGGAAAAAATGGATGCATTGAATCAGAAGGGGTTTTAGGCCGGGTGAAAGAAATTATAAGCCGGGTGAATGCCAACGTCTGCCTGGTCTTTTTTCTGGCCACTGTGCTTTTGCCGGCCTGCTATAATATTGTAAAGAAAGACGCCGGATTTAAGTTTCAAAAAGCGCCTTCTGAAGTGAGCCGGTTTCTTTCCATCATTGAACAGAAAAATGATGCGGTAAAATCTTTTAAGGGCATTGGAAAGATTCGTGTCTGGGACTCAGATAATTCACGGACCTCCCGTGCAGCATGGCTGGGGGCGGATGATGGCCGCCTTCGAATTGAATTTCTGGGCCTTCCCGGGCAGCCGGTCGCCAAATTGATATTTGATGGAGACCGATATTCTTTTCAATCCCATATTGATCAGCAGGAATATGGCCAAACATGTTCAGATCCGAATTTGGAACTGGTGACCGGCGTCTCTATAAAAACCAGTGAGGTGATTGACTACCTGGCCGGCGGCGTACCGGTATATGAGCATGATTCTGTTTCGGTGGCGCCGGGGAAATCGGGGGGCAAATCTGTTCTGATTTTCAGGAAACTCTGGCTGGGCGTGGTTGAAAAAATATTTTTCAATGAATCTGTTCTTGAAAAAGTAGAAATATTTACGTGGGGAAGCAAATCATATCAGGTGGCGTTTAAGGACATAAGAGTCGTTAACGGACATCGTGTCCCGTTTCATCTGGTCATTACCAATGGGGATGATCAGGGATTCAGTTTTACTGTTGACAGGCACTGGGCGGATATTAACGTGCTGCCTTCTACGTTTGTGATTCCCCCGGCAGATTGATGGCTTTGTAAAAAGTCCAACTGCTGTGTTGCGCTGTATCCTTCGCTTTTTCAATGTACGCTAAGTACGAATCATTGCTCAGGATTTGCGCGCCTTGCATTTGGACTTTTATACTTTGCCATGTGAATCTGATTTTTTACCGGATCATCAAGATTGTTTTATATCTGTGAAGACTTGAAATGTTTTTTGGCGCTGATTGAATGAATCATTCAACGAATGTTATCGCTTTGGAGTCCCGGCTGAGGCACTGCACAAATGTCATCACCCTGGGTGTTCGTCCCGGTTTTTCAGACTACAGCGAAGAAGAGCGCTCGCTGATAATCAATGCCAAAAAGGTTTATTATCCGTCCTCTTTTTACGCTGATTTGTTTGCTGCCATGGGGAAGAAAATATTTCCCAGTGTTCACACCTACCGGTTTGCGCAGGATAAAATTAAACAAACAGCACTATTCAGGCTGTTGAATATTCCTCACCCGGCGACCAGAATATTTTACGGTAAAAAAAGTAGAGAAAAAATATTATCCTGTTTTAATTTTCCGTTTATTGGAAAAATTCCCCGGGGATCTGCTTTGGGCAGAGGCGTATTTCTGATTCATAATCAAAAAGAATTGGAAGAATACAGTTGTTTGACAAAAGTGTTATATGTCCAGGAGTACCTGTTGATTGACAGAGATATCCGGGTTATTATCATTGGCGATCGAATTGTACATGCATACTGGCGAATTAATCCTCCAGGAGAGTTCAGAAGTAATGTGGCATTAGGTGGGAGAATTGCTTTTGATGAGATCCCAAAAAAGGCGCTTGCCCTTGCCCTTGATACTGCCCGGCGGTGTGGATGGAATGATGTGGGCATTGATATTTGTGAATGCGGCAATAAATTTTATGTGCTGGAAGCGAACATGAAATACGGTAAGGCCGGTTTTAAGAAAGCAGGGATTGATTACAGTCGGCTGATGGAGGCAATGATTGGTAATGGCGAAATATAGCGCAGATTCTCTTGAAGCATTAAGCAGTATTCTGGATCACCGGGAAGCGGATTTACTGGCTGATTTTGCCACACGAAGCATAGATGGCATTCGCAGATTTCCGGAAAAACGGCTTGAGCGTGACTACCGGCAGAATTTTGCGGTTGATGTGGATCGTATTCTCCATTCAATGGCCTATACCCGCTATATTGATAAAACACAGGTTTTTTATCTGATCAAAAATGATCATATCACGCACCGGATGCTCCATGTTCAACTCGTTTCCAGGGTGGCCCGAACGATTGGCCGGTTTCTTGGGTTAAATGAAGACCTGATTGAGGCCATTGCCATCGGCCATGACATTGGACACCCCCCCTTTGGTCATGATGGCGAACGATTTTTATCAAACATATGCACTTTATGTAATATCGGCGGTTTTCACCACAACGTTCAGAGCGTGCATTTTTTGGACGCCGTTGAACGTAAAGGACGCGGCTGGAATCTATGCCTGCAGACGCTGGATGGGATTTTGTGCCATGATGGCGAAATCCATAACCTGCGGGTTGGGCCCATGGCCGGGAAAAAATTTTCAGATCTTGAATCAGAAATGGCGCACAAGAAATCCGGTGATCCTGTTCGCCTTATTCCCATGTCTATGGAAGGATGCGTGGTTCGATTTTCGGATACAGTCAGCTATATTGGAAGGGACATTGAAGATGCCATCCGGCTGGGTCTTATTCATCGTTCTGAACTGCCTGCCGAGAGCGTGAGCCGTCTGGGTGATACAAACGGTAAAATTGTATATTCTCTGGTTACGGATATTATTTTAAACAGTTACAAAGAACCTTACGTCTCTTTCAGCCCTGAAGTGTCTGATGCCTTAAAGCGTTTGAAAAAATTTAATTACGATCGGATATATATGAATCCGGTTATTAAAAAGGAATTAAGTAAGATCGAGCAGCTTTTTAATGAACTGTTTGCCCGGTTTCTGGGTGATATTTCAGAAAAAAAGAGATCTTCGCCTGTTTTTAAAAATTTTATTAACGGCATGTCTGATGACTATATGGCCGCTCATTGCCCGGCGGAAATCGTCAGGGATTTTATTGCGGGCATGACGGATCAGTATTTTTTACGGCAATTTCCTGAGGTGCTGCGGCCGAGGCCTATCAGGCTTTGAATCTGGAGCAGATTGTGGAAATCGAACCTTGAGCAATTTAAGCGATGATTGATGTACGAGAAAAGAACGTATCGTGACTTAATTAAAGTCGGCGACCTGGTGTCCTTTGGCGTGTCGGTCAAGGAAACCGATTTGTGGATTTTCGCGGACCGGGTGCTTGAAAGCAAAGCAAAAGAACATGTTTTTAAAATCAGGGGATACATCGAATCTTATATCCAGTCGTATCCCGGATTTCTTAAAACGCTTGTTCCATGGGGTGTTGATGCGCCGACCCCATTGATTGTCCGGGAAATGGCGGAAGCCGGTATCCGGGCCGGCGTTGGTCCTATGGCTGCAGTGGCCGGAGCGGTTGCTGAATCGGTGGGCATAGAGCTTCTGGCGTATTCGAATGAAATTATCGTGGAAAACGGCGGCGATATTTTTATTAAACTGAATCGGCCGTTCACCTATGCCATTTTTGCCGGTAAATCCCCTTTAAGTATGCGTTTCGGAATTCGTTTGAATTCCCCGGGTACACCGGTTGCCGTGTGTACGTCATCGGCAACCATCGGTCATTCTTTTAGTGCCGGGAAAGCGGATGCCGTATGTGTCGTATCCGACGCATGCGCTGTCGCAGATGCCGCAGCTACTTCAGTCTGCAATCAAGTCACGTCCGAAAAAAAAATTCAGCAAGCCATTGATTTCGGGAAACAGATTGATGGCGTTTCAGCAATCGTTGTCATTGCCGGAGAGGAAATGGGGTTATGGGGGAACGCGGAGATCGTCCCGCTGTAATACAAAATCTTGTGATATTTTATATTCGAAAAAACGGTTGAGTTTTTATATTAAAAAAGTCAATATACCAAATTACAATGTGGTATTCAGTGAGTGTTTGAATGATCGCATGGGTGTCCGTTGTTTTCAAAAAATTCGGTGTTTTATAAGAATAGCCGTCCCGATTTCGTTTTAGGGGGAATCATTTTGTACCGTCAACCTGAAGATGGAGAAATTTAAAATGAAAAAGGTTAAGATTGCTTTTTGGCTGATTTTATTGGGTCTGACAGGGCTTGTTTTTTGGGGGAGTCATTCTTTTCTCCTTAAAAAAGAAGCGCTCGTAATTGATTATTTTATTGATAGTTATTCTTTTCCGGAACAGCAAATTGCCCTTTATTTTTTGATTTTTTTTCTTGTGGGGCTGCTTATTTCTTATTTCAGCAGCCTGTCAGAACGGTTTGTCGCGCGAAAAACCATTCGCAAATTAAATGATGAATTAACAATTGCCGGGAAAAAGGTTGCTGACCTGGAAGCCAGTCTTGAATCACGGAAAGCAGCTGATTCAAATGCTGACCATACAATTACCAGTGGATCGGCAAGTGTCCCTGAATTATAAGTAACTTAATTTTTTAAAGAGCATTTCGGTTCGAAAAATTTTGTCCATGACGCAGCCTAAAATTACTCCCATGATGAAGCAGTACCTATCGATAAAGGAACAGTATATGGACTATATACTGTTTTACAGGATGGGGGATTTTTATGAAATGTTCCTGGAGGATGCGAAGACGGCATCCCGCGAACTTGAAATTACATTAACCGCCAGAAACAAGAAAGATGATAATGCGGTCCCTATGTGCGGTGTCCCTGTCAAGGCGGCGGAGGGGTATATCTCAAGACTGATTGACAAGGGATATAAGGTTGCCATCTGTGAACAGACAGAAAATGCATCCAAGGCAAAAGGACTGGTCAAAAGGGATGTTGTCCGTGTGGTTACCCCGGGCATGGTCATCAATGATGCGCTTTTAGATGAAAAATCAAACAACTTTGTTTTAGGGGTGACACGACATAAAGATTTTTTTGGACTTTCTTGCCTGGATTTATCTACCGGAACATTTCGGGTGGCTGAAACAGACAGCCCTGAATCGATTATTGAAGAAACCCATAAAATATCGCCCAATGAAATAATTCTGGCGGAATCCGTAAAAACCGATGCTTTTTTTTCTTTTTTTTTAGAATCCTTTTCCCAGACATCTGTTACATTCCTGCCGGATCGGGTTTTTTCTTTTCGTGAAGCACGCACCCGCTTGCTTGAGCAGTTTAACACCCGAAGCCTGGAAGGTTTCGGATGTGAAAAACGACATGCCGGGATTTGTGCTGCTGGCGCCCTGATTTTTTATGTTCAGGATGCGCAAAAGCAGGAAATCAAACACCTCACAGGCCTGGAAACATATGTTCTGGATCAATACCTGTTAATCGATGAGGTCAGTTTTAATAATCTTGAGCTGTTTAAAAATTTAAAAACCGGTTCGCGCCAAGGGACGCTGCTTGGCGTGATGGATGCCACCGTCACTGCCATGGGGGGAAGGCTTTTAAAAAAATGGCTACGGTACCCCCTGGTGGATATTTCAGAGATTAACGCCCGATTAGATGCGGTTGAAGAAACAAAGAACAAGATCGCCATCCGTAAATCCATTCGGGGACATTTAAAATCGGTTGCCGATATTGAACGGCTGGCCGGCAGAATTTCCATGGGATATTCAACCGCCAGAGATCTGCTGGCGTTGAAGCAATCCATTTTTGCCTTGCCGGAGATTGTCCTGGAATTAAAGCACCTGACGGCTGATTTGTTTCAATGGGATGAATCAAATTATTCACCGTTGAAAAAAACAGCGGAATTGATCGAAAGTGCCATTGTGGATGCCCCTCCGCCAACGGTCAATGAAGGCGGGATGATCAGATCGGGTTACAATCAGGAACTTGATGAACTGATAAAAATCTCCCGTGATGGGAAGGGATGGCTGGCGGAACTGGAATCAAATGAACGGGAAACAACCGGTATCGGGTCACTGAAAGTAAGATACAACCGGGTTTTCGGCTATTATATCGAGGTGTCAAAAAACCAATCAAAATCAGTGCCCCCGCATTATGTCAGAAAACAAACCCTGGTAAATGCGGAAAGATATATCACGGATGATCTTAAGAAATTTGAAACCAGGGTGCTGGGTGCGGAAGAGAAACGTGCTGCCCTGGAGTTTGAGTTGTTTCGCGAAATAAGGGCGCATGTGATAGACAATAATCCCGCGATTATGCGAACTGCCCGGTTTATCGCAAAACTGGATTGCCTTTTAAGCCATGCAGCGGTTGCCGACTTAAATGATTATGTTCGTCCGGAAATAAATACCGACGGGGTGATCCACATAGAAGACGGCCGCCATCCGGTGGTTGAAAAATTGCTGGCCGGTGAACGCTATGTACCCAATACCATCCATATGGATAACCGGGACCAACAGGTGTTGATTATTACCGGGCCCAATATGGCCGGTAAATCGACAGTTTTGCGTCAGGTGGCGATTATCGCACTCCTGGCGCAGGCAGGTTCTTTCGTTCCGGCAAGTTATGCGTCTGTTTCGGTGACTGATAGAATATTCACCCGTGTCGGCGCGTTGGATAATTTGTCCCAGGGGCAGAGCACATTTATGGTGGAAATGGAGGAAACAGCCAATATAATGAATAATTCATCGCCTGCCAGTCTGGTGATAATGGATGAAATCGGGAGAGGGACGAGTACGTTTGACGGGCTGAGCATTGCCTGGGCCGTGGCGGAGTTCCTGCATGACCTGCGCGGTGCCGGGGTTAAAACGCTTTTTGCAACCCATTATCATGAATTGACGGACCTGGTAAAGGTCAAGCCGCGGGTGAAAAATTTCAACATTGCGGTTAAGGAATGGAATGATGAAATTATTTTCCTGCACAAAATTGTTGAAGGCGGTACCAATCGCAGTTATGGCATACAGGTGGCGCGCCTGGCGGGAATTCCGGATAAAGTGATTAAACGTGCAAAAAAAGTGCTTTCAAATATTAAACATACCGGACATGTTTTGGGAGCCAAAGAAGACACCCGTGACGAAAAGAAATTATCAAACAGCGGCCAAGTCCAGCTGAGCCTGTTTCGGGCACCGGAAAATGTGATTTTTGAAAAATTAAGAGAGTTGGATATCGCCTCGATGACACCGCTTGAGGCACTCAATTATTTAAGCCGGCTGAAGGAGAAAGCCGGTGGTGGGGCCATGGAACCGGTTATAAAAAAAATATCTGATCATTGATTCAAGAATTTTAATTAAATTATATTTAAGAATGTCAACATACTGTTGTTTTTTATGTCAAAATCAAAAACTTTCATAACGATATTAATTTGTTGTACAGTTTCAGTGTTTTGGTCATGTGCCTCATCCGGTTCAACATCAAAGAATCTTTTTTTTCAGGCGGAAGCATGTCGGAGCGAACTTCGGAAGAGTCCTGATAAACAGAAATATCGCAGCTACTGGTTCGGGTGCATTCGAAAATTCGAAACAGTCTATCAGCAGGACCCGTCGGGACCCTGGGCGGCTGCGGGCCTGTTTAATATGGGCAGTCTTTATGAAGAATTGTACAAACATTCTTTCAAGGATGGAGACAAGCAAAAAGCAAAAGCATTATTTGAAAAAATTATTCATCAATACCCGGACAGCGCATACTGCAAAAAATCGAAAAACAGATTAAAGGGCGATATTCAATCGCTTATCTTGAGCAGCGAAATCCAAAAAACGAAGGCTCCGGTTGTTTCAACCAAGCAAACAATTGTTCCAATCAAGCAAACAACGGTTTCAGTACCTCCCGAACAAGAAAAAAAATCCGGGCTGACGACCGTGACCGGCATCCGGTACTGGTCGAATCCTGAATACACAAGAGTTGTTATTGATGCTGACCGGGCCACGCCATTTCAGAACAACCTGTTGAAGAAAGACCCTGCAAGTGATAAATTCCACCAGCGCCTTTATATTGATTTAAAAAATAGTCGCCTGGGGTGTACCAAAAAAGCCATACCGATTAACGATAGCCTTTTGAAGGCGGCCCGGGCCGGTCAGTATACGGCGGATACGGTTCGCGTGGTTATCGACATCAATTCTTTTGAAGATTATAATATTTTTTCACTTTCTAATCCTTTCAGGATTGTTATTGATGTCCGGGGACGGGCTTCTGCAAAAATAACTGCTCCTGGGAAAGATCGTAATAGCCCGGATACAGCATCTATTGCGAAGCAGTTGGCATTGGGGGTCGATCGGATAGTAATTGACCCCGGGCATGGCGGTAAGGATTATGGCGCACCAGGTTATTTGAAGGGCGTGCATGAAAAGAAAATTGTTTTAGCGATTGCAAAAAAGCTGGCTGAGAAAATTAGACGGGAACTGGGGTGTGAGGTCATTCTAACACGTAAAGGAGATACGTATCTGACGCTTGAAGAGCGGACAGCCATTGCAAATACCAAGAGGGGCGATTTGTTTATTTCCATTCATGCCAATGCCTCAAGAAATAAACGGGCCTTTGGGATTGAAACATATTTTTTGAATTTAACGACAGATGATGAATCCATCACTGTTGCGGCAAGGGAAAACGCGACGTCGGAAAAAAATATCAGTGAACTGCAGACGATATTGAATGATTTGCTTCAGAATGCAAAAATAAATGAATCCAGTCGGTTGGCGACATATGTACAAAAAGAGCTGTGCCACACAATGAAAGAAAAATATAATCGTATTAAAGATAAAGGCGTTAAGCGGGCACCTTTTTATGTGCTGATCGGTGCCCAGATGCCAGCGATTTTGATTGAAACTTCTTTTATCAGCAACAAGACCGAATGCCTGCGCTTAAAGGATGCATCGTATCAGCGCGCACTGTGTGACGGTATTGTCAACGGTATTCGAAAATACATCAAAGAGACCCAGCCAACGGCATATTTCAGGCATCCGGCAAAAGAAGGTCCGCAGGGATAGTTCGTTGATTTCGGCGGGATTGGCATTAATTTAAAAATTATCGAAAATAATATTTTTTTAAAAAAAGAATAAGGACAAAAAATGAATAGCATACAGGCAATTTCAGTTTTTGACGGGCGTTACCGTCGTTATACAAAAGCGTTAAATGAAATATTTTCCGAATACGGATTAATTAAGTACCGGGTATTTGTTGAAATTCAATGGCTAAAGTTTTTATTCCAGGAGCTGTCCCTTGAGACTGTCTCTGAAGAAGACATCAAGCGGCTTGATTCTATTTTTTCTGATTTTAATGTGGCTTCAGCGCTTCAAATAAAAGAAATTGAAAGAGAGACCAATCACGATGTTAAGGCGGTTGAATACTATATTAAACAGCAAATGACGGCAATGGACATGGGGCATTTGAAGGAGTGGGTGCACTTTGCCTGTACGTCTGATGATATTAATAATACGTCTTATGCGTTAATGGTGAAAGAAGGTCGGTCAAAGCTTATTGATGACATCGTTTTGGTGATTGAGAAAATTGAATTTTATGCGAAAGAATATAAGGGGGTTCCCATGATGTCCCGGACGCATGGGCAGCCGGCAACGCCGACAACGGTTGGGAAAGAATTTGTCAATTATGCCTGGCGATTAAGGGTTGAATTGACAAATTTGAAGCTATTGTATGTCCATGGCAAAATGAATGGGGCCAGCGGTAATTTTAATGCGCATCAATTCGTTTTTCCGGATATTAACTGGATAACGGCCAGTGAAAAGTTTGTTTCCCAATATTTAGGCTTGACACCCATTTTATATACCACCCAGATTAACCCGAATAATTATATTTCTGAAATATTGCATAATCTGATACGCATCGCTGCAACGATTATTGACCTGGACCGGGATATGTGGGGGTATATTTCTTTGGGTTATTTTAACCAAAAAACGATTCCCGGCGAGGTGGGGTCTTCAACAATGCCCCATAAAGTCAATCCCATTGATTTTGAGAACAGTGAAGGGAATATGGGAATGGCCATTTCCCTCATGGAACACCTTGCGGTGAAATTATTGAATTCCAGGTTCCAGCGGGATTTAACAGACAGTACCGTACTCCGTAATTTAGGCGCTGTTTGGGGGTACCTATTGATTGGGCTGCAAAGCACGATAAAGGGTCTTGGCAAAATTGTACTCAACGCCAAAGCCCTTGAAAATGATCTTGACGCCAATCCTGAATTACTGGCGGAAGCGGTTCAGACAGCCATGCGGGTGTTTAAAGAAGAAAATCCCTATGAAAAATTAAAAGGCCTGACACGGGGCCGGCGAATTTCCACAGAGGATATCAGCCAATTTGTTGATGGGCTTGAAAAGATTCCGGAAGCGTTGAAAGCACGGATGAAAAAATTGACAGTGAGTCAATATACCGGGCTTGCTGAAAAACTGGTGGATCATTATTTCAGCAAAATATAGTTTTTGTTTGATTAAATAAAAGTAATACGCTAAAAGATAATATTGTTTATCTGCCAAAAGAGTGTTTTTTGGGGTTCAATATAGTTTTTTTGATTCGTTATCGATGCAGGAACTAAATATATTTTTAAAGGGGTGATAATAAATGGATTTTACAATCGAATTTGATAAGCAGCAGATTGAGTCAATTGAGAATATCCTGCAGGAAGAGCTTATTGATTTAGGGGTTCAAAGTGTTATTCTGATGGATCTGGCTGGCAACGTTATTGTTAATCTTGAAAACGGTGGTGCCAGTCATGACGTGTATTCCTTAGCTGCCCTTGCGGCCGGGAATTATGGGGCGGTCAGTGCAATGGCAAATATTATTGGTGAACAGGAATTTTCTCTTCTTTTTCATAAAGGCGAAGAAGAAAGTATTCATTTCAGTAAGGTTGTAGAAGATTTATTGTTGCTTACCATTTTTAACAAAAATGTATCTTTGGGCTTTTTGCGTTTAAAAGTCGCCGAAGCGATTAAAAGAATTCAAGTTTTGATATAGTCTTTTCTGATGTTGTTTATTGCCGGGAGGGTTTTTATCATCGGCAAAATTTTAACCTATGAGTGCTGGAGGTTGGTGGTTTGGCATTAATAAATCCGAAAAAGAAGGAGGTCCAGGTAAAAATAGTCTACTATGGTCCCGGCCGAGGGGGTAAAACAACAAATCTTGAATATATTAATAAGAAGTTCAAAAAACGAATTCAGAATGAAATGGTGACGGTAAAAACGTATGGAGACCGAACTCTGTTTTTTGATTTTTTACCGTTTGATATAGGAGAAATTAAAGGGCATAGCATTAAGGTCCAGCTATACACCGTACCCGGCCAGGTAAAATATAATGCCACGAGAAGACTGGTTCTAAGAGGCGTGGATGGCTTAGTATTTGTTGCTGATTCAATGGATTTAAGACGTGAAATGAATATTCGTTCGTTACAAAATCTTAAAGAGAACCTGGAAACATTCAATAAAAGTATTTTCAATACCCCGCTGGTATTGCAGTATAACAAACGCGATCTGGAAGAAGAAGGCATCCCTATTCTCTCAGTCGATACACTTCAAAGAGATTTGAACAGCCGGTTAAAAGCACCGAGTTTTGCGGCAAGTGCTGTTAAGGGGGATAATGTCGCAGCAACAATGAAAAAAATTATTGCATTAACCGTCGGATCATTGAGAAAAAAACTTGAATAGGAGGGCAACGCATTGACTACGAAGGATGATGATGGAAGCCTCGGGGCCGAGGTTTCAAGTCGATTAGATGAATTGTTTGGAGATGATGATGATTCCGAAGTGACACCGGTGTCAACCGTCCCTTCTGATGCAGTCAGTGTTGCTGGCGAATCAAAAAGAAAGGCCGGGAAAGCAGTTAAGCCCATGGCTGATAGTGCTTCTGATAACCTGGACAAGGACTCTCCGATTAGAAATTTAAAGGCGCTGGTCTTTTCTATTGATTGGGAAATCACAGATGAGACAATGGTGGATTATCTTGTCGAAGTAAAGCGGCTTATGAAGGAATACAAAAACGATAAGATCCTTTCTCTTTTTTTGAAACTGCATGCATCCATCGGCAAGTATATTAAAGCCAAAAAGGCGCGCGCACACCCGGATTCCATTAAGTTTGTCGCATCTGTTTATAAAAATTTTGAAAAGGCTCTGCTGACGCCGGGAATGAAACAAAGTCAGAAAAAAAAGCTCCTGACGGTAGAAGTTAAAAAATTTAAGGATTTTAAACAACGGGTTCTTCTCCGGGATAGTACTGCCGAACCGGTACATGTTGTTGAATCTGTTGTAGTCGCGGATGATCAAAGGACGAAACCGATCAGTGGGGAAGGGCTGTCGAAGGAAACCAAAGAAGCGCTTGACTATATGCTGGAACAAATCAAAAAGGAAATTAAGGCTGAATTCCACACATTACGGCAGATAATCAAAAATCTCGGTGCCTGAGAAACGTCCGGCCTGGCTTTTTTGTTTGTCTGTAAATGTTTCGAGTAAAAATGATAGGGTATAATAATGATTTTTTGGAGGCTGAATAAATGAACGTTTTTGCCGGTGATATGGCCAAATTGGTTCTGAAAAGAACCGTTCGGGCGGATTTGGGAGAAGTCTCGCTGGATAGTGAGATGCTTCAGGTTCTGATGGAACTTGATGGGACAAAAAATCTCGGTCAGGTTGCCCAGTCGCTAAATATGAATTTGAAACAGTTAAGACTGGTTTTAAATCGTCTATACAAACTTCATCTTTGTGAAACCGCAAAAGAAGCGATTCCCAGACTGGACAAATCTTTTTTTCATTATTTATCCGCAGAGCTGGCCCGTGCTATGGGACCCATTGCAGATGTCGTGATTGAAGATGAAATCAGTGAAATGGGGGAGAGTCAATTGAAATTTCCCGCTCACCGTGCTGCCGAACTGGTGGATTTACTGGCTCGCCAGATTCTCAGAGAAGAGAGAAAAGTCGCTTTTCAGCAAGCCATGGTTAGAAAGCTGCGGGAAGTAAAGGCATGAATCAATCAAGTTAATTGATTTTAACGTGTTACATTATTCATTGTTGCCAATTTAATTAAGGAGGAGAAGATATGACGGTTATTTGTGAAGAGTGCGGGAAGGTTTATCATATAGATCCTGATAAGCTAGACCAGTATAAAGGTAAATCCGTCAGGGTTCGTTGTGGTGAATGCGGGCATGTGACCCAGATCTCAAAGTTGATTGAAGCGACGGAGGAACCAGCTGATGATTTCGCAGCCGCTGATATCCCTGATATGCCGTCATCGGTGCCTGGTGAAGAAGAAAGAGAGGAAGAACCTGTTGACCATTCGGAACGCATGAGCGCCGGAAGTACTGATGGCCGTTCCAGTGGATGGCTTGGATTAAGAGGAAAAATGATGATTCTTTTCCTTGTCCTTCCGATTCTTCTAATGGCAGTTTCCGGATATCTTTCTCAACAGCAGTTAAACAAACTGGCGAATGAAATTACCGAGGAGAGTACCGCCCTTGTTCTGGAAGAAGGTAAGGAAAAGCTCATGCAAAAAGCCAGGGATGTGGCATTGCAAGCCGAGATCTATCTGCGCGCCCACCCGGACCTTGTAAGAGAGGATTTTTTCTATGATCCTGACTTTAGTGGAATAGCCGTGCAAAGTGTCGGGCAGTCCGGTTACACCTGCATTATTCAGCAGCCGGAAGCGGATAAAGGTCAGAACTGGACGATCTGGGCGCACCCCAATCCGAATATTATCGGAATTGATGATATTGATATGATCAGAAAGGCGCTGGGGCCCTATTTTGAGAATTTTTGGAATGTGCTGACCGGTGCTCTGGGAATGAAAGAGTCTGAAGGTTTTTATCGCTGGAAAGATCCGGATGGAAAAATCAGGGAAAAATATATGGCACTTGCCCCGATTCAGCTTGAAGGGAAGCCCTTTCTCTTGATGAGTACCGCGTATATTGATGAATTTACCAACAAGACGGAGGATCTTAAAAAACGGGCCCAAAAACTGTCTGTGGATACCCGGAATCTAAATTTTGGTATTCTGATCGGGGCGATTGTTTTGATTGGTTTAATTATTATCATCTATGGTTATAGATTAACCAGAAATATTCAGTATCTGACGGAAGCAGCTGATCGTATCAGTGTCGGTGATCTTGAGGCAGAAATTGATGTTCATTCAAAAGATGAAATCGGCAACCTTGCAGATGCGATTTCAAGGATGCAGGACAGCCTCCGGTTTTCGATTGAGCGGTTAAGACGCAGACGATAATTTTTAAAAAATGTTATTCAAAACAAAACAAGCAATGTGTTAAATAACAACACATTGCTTGTTTTGTTATATGAGAATTAAATAATATTTTTCCGGTATAATTTTTCCCGGAGGAATTCGTACAGGAAAAAATAATGATTATAATACCGAGGGAGAAATCGGCTGTTTCTGATTTAAACAGTTATTATCTTAAAATTGATAAATTAATCGAACATTATCAGGGCGCCTTGGGTACCGGTGGGGTGTATTTTAAATCTCCGATATCTGAAGGTGTTGTTTTTTTTGATGAGGACAACCTGCTCAATGGTTATTATAAAGATAAAAAAGTAGAGCTCAAAGGCGGGGCCGCTTTAAGAAAAATTAACGAAACCGCTTCAAAAAATAATTATTTGGTAACAGTGTATTATATTTTGCCGGAGAGGGTTTATTACTGGGCAAACCTTTCCAATGCGGAACCATTATATCGTGATTTGAGCTCAGAGTTTACGGACCTTGAAGGCCTGATTAAAAAGATGGAAAATGAAAAAGTTACCGGCTACATTGATGTGAAATTCAATCAGGATGCCGGTGGTGGGCTGTTGTTTATTTACAATGGTGAAGTCATTGGCGGTGCCTCCTCCCAAGGTGTTGATGCGCTGGATCGATCTGTTGAGTATCGGGATGATTTAATAACAAGATCCCGGGAATTCGGTGGTAATTTTAATGTTAAGAAAATTCAATTGTCAACGATTACCTCTCTGTCAAAACCCTCAGCTCCTGATAAGGAGACCAAGCTGGTTCTAAAGCCGTCCAAACCCAAAAAAACAAAAGCACTCCCTCAAAAAGATTCGCAGCGTGTTTTGCGTATGCTACAGGATCTTTTGGTGCTATTGGAGAAAGTGGTTCGGTCAAACAAACGGATAAAGGTTGATTTCGAAACCCTGTTAAACAAACAGTTTGTTGATAAAGTGGATCAATATGATTTTCTTGATCCATTTGCCGCTGAATTTCGATATTCGAACGGCAAGGTAACATTCAGCGGAAGAGCGAGCCAGAAAGAGCTTGTCGCTTCGATTACAGAGTGTGTTAAAGATATGGCGTTAAGTCTTGGCATGACAGCGGTTTTTAGAAAATATCTGGCAACATGGAAAAAAAACTATACGGATGAAATTATTGATTTTAATATAGAAATGTAGCATATATATAATTATGTTCGTGTTCGGATGATTCCATATGTCATTTTCCGCAGGGTAAAGGAATAGAAGATGAGACCCAATGTTTTAATTGTTGATGATGATCAGGCATTTTTACGCTTGATCCAGAAAGATCTTGAAGGCTTTTCAGAATCATTTAATGTCTTAACAGCTGATGCTGGAAACGCCGCTTTGGAATTGCTGAAAAAGACATATGTATCATTTATTGTCTCTGATTTAAGAATGCCGGGAATGGACGGGTTTGAGTTCCTGACAATTATTTTGAAAAAATTTCCGGATATTCCTGTTTATATGATGACCTCTTATGATAAACCAAAGACGAAGGATGTGGTTATTAAAAGTGGTGCGGCCGGTTATTTGAAAAAACCGTTTACTGCCATTGAGTTGTTTGGTGAAATAACAAAAACGTTAAATAAAAAAGCGGAAGGCGGAAGCCTTCACAATGTAACGTTGGAAACATTTCTTCAACTCATTGAAATGGAACAGCAGACAAGTACATTGCGGGTTGTTGATAAAAAAGAAGCGCAGGGGGGTGTTCTTTTTTTCAGGAACGGTGAACTGATGAATGCCCGGGTTGGTGATATGCAGGGAAAGGCTGCCGCCTATGAAATCTTATCCTGGTCCAATGTTTCATTATCCATTGAGCAGGACTGCGTATTTCAGGAAAAGATTATCCAGGGTGATCTTCAGGCCATTTTATTGGATGCCATGCGGGTAAAAGACGAGTTGGCTGAAAAAAATGAAATGGGAGATGACGCTGAAAATAGTGAAATCCTTTTGGATGCACCGTTATCAGAAACAGAAGAGGATTTGGCGGAAGCAAAATTTGAACCACCTGTCGACCGGATTTCGACGAAGAAACCAGAAACCACAGTAAAGGTGCACCCGATAAAAGAAGCAGTTGAATTGTCAAAACTTTCTCCGATTGATACCATTCGTATGAAAATTAAAAATTCTATTGGCGACCGAGATGGCATTTTGGATATATTCCATGACCCGAATTGGGATGCATTGATAGATCAGGCTTCAAATATCGGGAATGCCTTTAATTGTGGGCGATTAAATGTTTTATATGTCAACCGTGAGAAAGATGATCAGTTTATCATTGTCCCGGGAGAAGAAACGACGGCCATATCAATTTCGGCGGATGCCCCCTGGGATCGAATTATTGATGTTCTGGGATAGAAAATAGATAACTAATTTATTACATGATATGACTAATATGAAACAAGCAGCACGGATAAAGCAATGAAAGATATATTTAAAGATGTAATGGGAATCGCAGGCGTCCATGGTTTAATGGTTATTACGAATGAGGGTAGCGTGCTGCTGAGCAGGTTTGATCCGGACTATCGGCGTGAGGAGGAAAAACTTTCTCAAATCAATTGGGAGCCTTTTACCATTGAGATGAATAGTATTAAAGATGCAGAAATCGTTTATGACAGCGCACGGTTTTATATAAAAAAAAGAGATACCGAATTTTTGATCGTGATTATCGGCGATAACGCACCGATTTCTATGGTACGCCTTAATTGTGAAATTTTGCTTCCATTGCTGAAAAAAATTCAACCGGCCAGTAAAAGAATCGGTAACCTCCTGAGGAAAAAAATATTTTAAGAATATTTTGTTTTATTAAAAATTGAATATTCACTGATCGGTTTCCGCACATTCATCTATTTATGTATAAACTCCATCCTGTATGACATGCATAACGGTTTCTTAATATTGTTTCTTCATATATTTACGTAATTAAAAGATTTAGCGCTGCTTTGCAACGTGAGCTGAAAACAAAAAGACTGGCCAGGAGCCACGACCATGGAAAGTGTTCAAACGACAACTGAAGATTATCAAGCCAAAATCAAATCTGCAGAAGCCTATGAGAAACATGGACTTTATGATGAAGCTTTGGAATTATATAAAGATATCTTATCCGGGGATGCTGATCTGGAAGAAGAAGTTATTCAGAAAATTAAATTCAAAGTAGATGAACTCGGTAAGGAAATTGAGGACAATGACAATCCATCTCCGTATAACCTGTCAACCGAAGATGTCTCTCACATAAAAACCGGGCTTTCAACCGGAGAAAGCGGTCCGGATATCTATAACAGTGCCACCGCTTTCAAAGAACTTGGCTTGTACCGGGAGGCCATTTCAGAATATAAAAAATTATTTCAGACAGATTATTTAACGGATGATTTTTTGGCGGATTTTTTGGAATGTAGCCTGGCAGTGAACAGCCCGGCAGATGTTGTTAAGGAAGTTGATCAGATTATTACCGAAAATAATATTGAGAAGAAAGCCCGGGCCGCGATTCATTTTATGCTGGGTGGTGAACTGGATAAGCGACACTATAAAGAGCAGGCGATTAAATGTTATGAAGCGGTCCAAAAAATTGATCCGATTTATCCTCAAATTAAAAGGAGAATTGAGTCTGTTCAACCGGATAAACGATTTGACTCTCGATATGATTATCTGTTGCGCAACAAAATCGTGGATACGGACCAGCTTCAAAAAGGACTGGCCCTGTCCAAAAAAATGAAAAAAAGTGTTGAAGCTGTTTTGATGGAACAGTTTAAAACATCCAAAGAAGATATTGGAAAGTCTCTTTCCGCTTATTACGGTTGCCCGTTTAAAGTGTTTGATGCCAAAATGGAAGTGCCTTATGAGTTGATCAGCAATTTAAAAAAACCTTTTTTAATCCAGGATGTTTGGGTGCCGCTGCATTGGGAAATCGATCATATTGAGATTTTGATCGATGACCCAAAGGATCTTAGCAAGTTAGATCATGCCAAAGCGCTTTTTAATACGAACAAGTTTATATTTTCTGTTGGTATTAAAGAGGATATTGTCGAAATTATAAACCATTTTTTTGCACAGGGGAAGACGCGCAAAAAAGAAGTCGGCACCGGGGCATCCACGGATGAATTTGATCAAATGCCGGATATCGCATTTGAAGAGGTCGATGAAGAAGAGGATGATGGCGATGAAACATTTAACGAAGCCTCCGGAAAAGTCGTTCAGCTGGTGGATCAGGTACTGATTACGGCATATCGCAAAGATGCATCTGATATACACATAGAACCGTCTACCATCTCAAAAAGGACAAAAATTCGTTTCAGGATTGACGGGGTTTGCCAGGATTTTCTTGAAGTTCCGAATTCCTTTGCAACAGCGATCCTGTCCAGAATTAAAATCATGGCAAATCTTGATATCGCAGAAAAACGTTTACCTCAGGATGGGAAAATCAAATTTAAACGAAAAGGGATACCGACCTTTGAATTACGGGTCGCAACGGTGCCTACCGCCGATAGTCAGGAAGATGTTGTTATGAGAATTCTGGCAACCAGCGGCGCGATGAAACTGGAAGACCTGACCCTGACTGAAAGAAATATGGAAGTTTTATTAAAGGCAATCGCCAAGCCTTACGGCCTGGTTCTTGTTGTTGGCCCCACCGGATCGGGTAAGACAACAACCCTGCATTCAGCACTGCACCATATTAATACACCGGCGCGTAAAATTTGGACGGCTGAAGATCCAGTTGAAATCTCTCAGCTCGGGTTACGCCAGGTTGAGATTAAGAATAAGATCGGTCTGGATTTTGCCAGGGTTATGCGGGCATTTTTGAGGGCCGATCCTGACATCATCATGGTGGGTGAGATGCGCGACTATGAGACAGCATCTATCGGCGTTGAAGCCTCGTTGACCGGTCATTTGGTTTTTTCTACACTCCACACCAACAGTGCCCCTGAAACGGTGACTCGTCTTTTGGATATGGGGCTGAATCCATTAAATTTTTCTGATGCATTCCTTGCTGTACTGGCACAACGTCTGCTCCGCCGATTGTGTAAGAATTGTCGGAAAGCGTATTCACCGAGCCAGGAAGCGTTTGATGATATTGTGCACGATTATGGAGAAGAAGATTTTAAACAGACCGGAATAAAATTTTCTTCAGATCTGACGCTGTATTCACCGGTTGGTTGTGATCAGTGTAATGGATCAGGATATAAAGGTCGATTGGGAATTCATGAGCTCATGGAAGGAACGGCAGACATCAAACGAATGATCAAAAAACAGGCCAGTGCGGAAGAATTATTTGTGAAAGCAAATGAACAAGGTATGACAACCCTTATGCAGGACGGAATCCTGAAGGTTTTTGGGGGACATTCGGATATGGATGAAGTCCGAAGGGTTTGTATTAGTTAGTGTCTCGTCAAGATTACTCCATTTCATTCTTGACAAGACACTATGCAGAATCAATTATTTTTTGTTCGTATTCGTAAAAAATAAAATCACTTGCAAGATTTAATGACGGATTGAGCAATAAATATTTTTTGTTGAATTAAAAATAGAAAATGAACCAACGGATAGAATTAATTCAGGAGCTGTAAAGTATATCAAATGGGTCTTTTCTTTAAACGCCTTCTTAAATTTTTTAATCGGTCTTCTGGTCAGAAATATGAAGCCCCGCCAGATTTGAAATCGTATAAAAGATCCTTTAATCGTTTCCCCATTGAATTTGAAGTTATTGCATCTGTTCTTGATGGTGACGCACATCGTGACACTGAAAGAAGTGAACTCCATGATGTGTCCGGTGGGGGCGCCATGTTTATCTCATGCTGGCCCGAAAGGTATTATCCGGGACAGCTTTTGAAACTGGATATTTTTTTAACCGGGACGGAAGATGTTCGCGCCTGCATTAAAACCGAGGCCTCTGTTGTCCGTATCCATCAAATTGAGATTAATGGTCAGAAAAGAACAGGTATTGCAGTAAAATTTCATAAGCCTTTTGAATTTGAAAGAATGGATCGTTCTTTTTTCGGTAATCTACCATGAAACAAACGTATCGCCGTGACTACAATACGATAGGCGGTAAGATGCTGGCTGCCCTGGCGCTTATGGCCGTCATTCCTTACCTTTTACTTTTTTATTTGTATCTAATCGACAAGATTTCGATTTCCGAGACAATTGTTTTGTATTTTCCCATCATTCTGATTTCAACTGTTACCGGCTATTCCCTGATTCGAAGATCTGCGGACAACATATTCTATTTGAGCAGGGAAACACGCCTGGCTGAAAACGGCGAGAAAAGCGAGCCGATTCAGATTGAGGCGGACCGGGAATTAAACGAGATTGCGGCGCATTTTAATTCTCTGATAGGCAAAATGGATAAGATGAAACGCAAAAATCAGGAGCAGGCTACCCAGTTGATGGTTTATTCCCGGGATTTGGCTTTATCTTATCAGAAAACAAAACAGGAAGAAGAACTCAGAAATCGGTTGAGCCGGTATGTGGGGAATAATCTGGTTGAAAAGCTGATTGATTTAAAAGGCGGCGGGCTGGTTGATACCGAAAGACGCCGGGTGACGGTTCTTTTTGCGGACATCCGTTCTTTTACCACCATTGCTGAACGCATGACGGCTGAAGATGTGGTTTTGATGCTTAATCAGTACTTTAGCATAATGGTCGATATTATTTTTAAAAACAATGGATTGTTGGATAAATTTGTCGGGGATCAACTCATTGCTGTTTTTGGACTTGTGGATGCGTCGGGGAATGCGGCTGAAAATGCCATTCGAAGCGCCATTGAGATGCAGGAGGCCATCGAAGAAATGATGAAAAAAAGACTCCTGGCCAATCAGGAGCTTTTTGAAACCGGTATCGGCATCAATACCGGCAATGCGATTATCGGAAACATCGGGTCCTTAAACAGGATGGATTACACGGTTATCGGTGATAGTGTGAATGTCGCCGCACGGCTGGAGGAGATGGCCATTGGCGGCGAAATTATTATCGGAGAACAGACATTTCTGGAAAATCCGGGTGAATTTAATATTGAAAGCAGAGGTGAGGTTTATGTAAAGAACAAAATGGAGCCGGTCATCTGTTATAATGTAATCCGAGATTAAAGCAACGCCGGCGGATATTGCGGCCCGGTGGATTCGTAGAATTAGACGCGGATCCGTTTGCCAAAGCGGTTCTGGTTAAACGTTGGAATCTACACCGGTGAGCCGGTGCCCCCGGAAGCTGTTTCAGCTGATGATCTAAGAAGACGCGTTTTTGCATTGTGAAAGGATTATAAATAAATAATGAACCCCGTTTCATCCCGGTCGATACGGACCGGAATAGTCCGGCTTTTTCTGGCCGGGTTTCTGTTAATCCCTCTCAATATTCATGCCTCAGGTGAAGATAAAACGGATAAACCGGCGTCGCAAACCAATGAGCATGTAATCCTTTTGCATGGCATGGGTCGAACAAAATTTTCCCTGCGCAAGCTGGAAGTTTATCTTTCCGAACATGGATATCAGACAATCAATGATGGGTATCCATCCACCCGTTCATCGGTGAAAAAAATATCGGATGAATATTTTCACAAAATGGTGAACCAATGCCGGGAGAATGGCGCAGACAAGATACACATTGTTACTCATTCTTTGGGCGGGATTGTTGTCCGGCAGTACCTTCAGAATCATTTACTTCCGGAAGGCAGTCGGATTGTCATGATCAGCCCGCCAAATAAGGGGAGCGAACTGGCAGATTTATTTCGGACCTGGTTTATTTATGAATGGCTTAACGGGCCGGCCGGGCAAGTGCTTGGCACAGAACCGGGGAGCCTTCCGAATTCTTTAAAGCCGGTAAGCGCAGAGATTGGTGTTATTACCGGTGACAGTACATTGAATCCTTTATATTCATTTATAATTCCCGGTGACGATGATGGCAAGGTGTCTGTGGAAAGTGCGAAACTGGACAAACTGGCGGATTTTTTGGTCGTGTCGAGCAGTCATTCGTTTATTATGCAGCATCCGGAAGTAATGAAGCAGGTGGTTATTTTTTTGGAAAATGGAAAATTTGATCACAGGTAGAAAGATACAAAATGGTAGCCGTTCACGGGGGGTACAACTGCTGATGCATTTCCAACCGATGAACTGTAAGCATTCACAGGGTGCTGTAGATGTGAGGCGCCGAGCGCATAGACGTATTTTTGTACTTCAAGTGCTCGGCAACAAAGCAGATGCGGTGCCCTGTGAATGCTTACACAAAATTTAAGGTTTTTGATAGTAACCCATGGCTTCCGGCACCAGAGACCGAATGTTTTGTATACGCTTTTTGTCTGATGGATGGGTGCTTAAAAATTCCGGCGGTGCCGAGCCCCCTTTTTGGGCTGCCATCCGTTGCCAGAAACCAATGGCGGCATTTGGATCATAACCGGCCATGGACATAAAAATCAGGCCCAAATGGTCGGCTTCATTTTCATGAAGACGGCTGTAAGGTAGCATCAATCCATATTGGGCGCCCAGTCCGTACACAGCCATCCAGAGCTGCTGGGTGGCAGCCGGTTCTGTCTCAAGGGCCGTTGATAAAGCCACACCACCCATTTGCGCAATTAATCCCTGGCTCATGCGTTCATTACCATGCTGGGCGATGGCATGGGCAATCTCATGCCCCATGACAACCGCCAGTCCGGTTTCATTTTTTGTCAGCGGCAGGATGCCGGTATAGACGACCACTTTTCCCCCGGGCATGCACCATGCGTTAATTTCATTGCTTTCAACCAGGTTAAATTCCCATGCATAATCTGACAATTCATCGCTCATGTTATTTTGTGCAAAATATTGTTCTACCGCTTTTTGAATTCTTAAACCCGCTTGTTTAACCATAAGGGTCTGTGCCTGATTGTTGCTTAATTGATTTTCCTTTAAAAATTGGTCGTATTCGGCAAGGCTCATGGAGAGCATTGTCCCCTGCGGCAGCAGATTGAGCTGGTGCCGGCCGGTAATCGGAACTGTACTACAGGCGATTAGAAATATTCCGATGATTGCGATCAGGATTATTTTTATATTTTTCATATGGGCTCCTTTGTTAAATGAATTACCATGAAATAACTCATTCATAAACATTTGAAATGGTGGACAAGTTATTTTTTGATATAGTGGTGATTCGTCACCATGAAAAACTTTTTATGAAAGCCCTGCAGATATGCAGGTTTTTAAATCAGCAACAATTTCATCCACAGATTCGTAAAAGATATCTGCGCCCAGCGTAAAATGGGCCAGGATATCATTCAAGCCGGTGGGGATATAAGGGTAGAGCTTTTTTAAGTTCATAAACCGCCATTTGTGGACAATGGAGAAATCCTCCGGTTCAACCTTTGAGATGAGGTCCTTGTAAAGCAGGTTTCCGCTTGCTTTATCTTTTTCTTTCAGGTTGTGAAACCCTTTTCCGATGGCATACGTCAGAATATTTCCAATGCCAATGAGGTCTAAGCTGAACGGGTTTTCCACGGAATCGAAATCATAGTCAAAGTCTATCCAGACGTAGTTTCCGGTTCCTTTTTCTATGATGATATGGTCATTTCTGATGTCGCCATGTTTGAAACCGTTATTATGAAGCAGCCGCAATGATTCAAAAAGCGTTACCAGTTTTTTGAGTATGCCCGGTAGCAGTTGCTCCACATACTGTTTATGATCCGTTTGGATGGCGTTTATATAAAGATAAAAGTTTTTTCCATAAACAACATCCAGCACCCGTACATTGTTGTTTTTTTCATCATGATAAGCGGTGCCATGCATGAAATGGGGATGCTTGCCCACCAGTTGAAGCACTTTGCCTTCTTTTTCCGGGTGCCTGAAACAAGGGATGGTGACATGGCCGATTTTTGTTTCAAATGATTCAAAAAAGGACAGCTTGATAATCTTGCGTTCCCCGGTATCCGTGTCCACGGCCTTTTTAACCCAGAATTTTGGCTCGTCAAGCCCGAACCGATCTTCCCGTTCATGCCCTTTAATAAGGTAGCGCTTGTTGCCGACGTGGATGAAATCGCCGTAGTCAATAGCAAAAAAGTTGGTGGTGTCCGTGAATATTCGTTCTTTCATTTGTGGTTCCGTTGTTTTCTGCCGGGATGGTAAAAAATTATTGTGTGTGGTTATGCGACGTTAACCATTGACGCGAAAAGTGCTCTTTTATGAAAATTAACGTTAATGGCTTCGTAAAAAGCTTTTCATGGTGACGAGTCACCACTATATCAGCAAATAACTTGTCCATCATTTCAAATGTTTATGGATGAGTTATTTGGAAGTGTTCCCCCCGGCCACGTCCGGGACCGAGTCTATAAATAACTTTTGAAAAAATGGTTAAAAATTAAGTTAACACCTTGTTAATAA
>CAZQLG010000002.1:0-31750 GCA_964594105.1 uncultured Desulfococcus sp.
AAAAAGTCGGATTTCGATGGCAAAGAAAAAAGCTCCAAATTCGAGGCGCGCAAATTCTGAGTGATGATTCGTACTTAGCGTACTATGAAGAAGCGAAGGATGTAGCGCAACAAAGAATTTGGACTTTTTACGAAGCCATCAAGTATTGCCTGCTAAAATTTGTTTAATCTCAGACCGGCTCAGGGGGTTGTATTGACCAATTTCTGTCGGCAGAAATATGCCGCCCTGCATTATCCCCTGCATTATCCCCTGCATTATCCATTGATGACGCATAACAACGCAGGCGCCAAATAAAAGATTCATGGCAACGGTTTCAAACTGTCGCTTTTCCGGGTCTTCTAAAAAAGATCCCTTTGTCCATTCATTAAATGCGCCCATGGACGGGCCACACCATATTTGATAATCTTTTTTCCGCGATGGTTCATCGTTAATTGCCCATTTTGATGATTTACCAAGATATGAACGAAAAAGAAGAGACATCCGGCGTTTTGGGTCTTTTTCAGCCAGTTCAAGCTGAACCGGATCATAGGTTTTAAAAAATTTTTGGGTCAGTTCCCATTCGGAATTAAATGAATTTTGTAATATTTTATTTTCAACCTCATCTTTAATATCATCCGGAATCTCTTCGATACTTGAATACGTGCGGTATAGTTCAAAAAGCCTTGCCGCCCGTTGCGGGAACAGGGTGCCCCGTTTTAAAACCTGGACTTTAATTCCTCTTTCAAACATGTTGGCTGACGGCGCCATAATCACATCCGTTTGTAGTGCCTTTGCCAGCATTTGCCGGACTGTGGGTGACGTTCCGGATTCAATACATGACTGATTAATGGACCCGGTAAGTACATAATCAGCGCCCATCACAAAGGCTGCTGCAACTGCCTTTGGTGTGGCAATTCCGCCCCCAAGACCGATGCACGGCATGGTGGAATACTTATACGTCTGAAATAAATTATCCCGCAGCGAAATCATCGACGGCAACAGTGAAATGGCAGCGCGGTTGTCCGTATGCCCACCGGAATCGGCTTCCGCAGTCAGATCGTCTGCCACTGGAATTTGTCCGGCCAGTGACGCTTCTGTTTGGGAAATCAGTTGTCGGTCCACCAGCTGATGAATCATTTTTTCAGGAGGCGGTGATAAAAACTGTTTTGCGATTTCAAGCCGTGAGGTTTTTGCTATGATTCTATTCGGGCAGATAATTGTACCGTTTGTGTCCCGGAATACCCCTTTGATCCTGTAATAGAGCAGAGGCAGCGTCAGTTTAAGATACCCGGCAGCGCTGATCAGGCGTATGTTGTGTTTTAAATATAAATTAATAATCGCCCATTCCTGTTCTGGTGCGCCTGAAAAAACAAGATTCACCCCATAGGGGATATCGGCAGCTTCAGATTTTAAACGCAAAATCGCTTTTTCCAGATCATTTAATGTCAACCCGGCAGAACCGAAAAAACCGATCATGCCGGCATTTCCGGCTGCTTTTACCAGTTCGATAGATGAAATTCCATGGGCCATGGCACCGGCAATATACGGATATTTAATTTTATAACGGTTTTTAAACGCTGAATTGCCCAGATTTTCAGGGAGAAGGGGCGGGGCAAATGACAACAATCTAAGATTTTTTGAATCTATGTTAAACGCATCATTGAGAATGACTTTACCACCCTGACACACGCCCGGCGATCCCTTGACATCAACAATAAACACCGGTTTTATGACATTATGGATGGCCTTGTGAATTGCCGGCATTCCAGCTTCAGGTCGATTTTGAGGGGATTCAAGGTACCCATTTAAAGGCACATGCAAAATTTTATCTCCTAGTCTATGGGTTGTTAATAATCAATCATGCTATCAAAATAACGGCTGCCGATCAATGATGGGATACGGTGATGGGATACGGTTCATGGATTAGCCTGATTAATAAAATCCCTGATAATTTCAAAATATTGCCTTCCTCCAATCATCAGCAACGTATTATGATCCGCGCCGTTTATAATATGCATTTTTTTCCTGCCGGCCGGAGAACGGGCAAATAAATCTTTTCCATGCTGTAAAGGAATAATCTGGTCATACTGACCGTGGATGATCAATGTGGGGCCGGCAAACCGGCTGATCTTTTCCGCATTGGAAAACACCCGGGAATCTTCAATGTTTAATATTTCCGTGTTGATGCCGAGTCTTTGCAGGAGTGGTAGGGTATGAGCAAACCCGCTTTCAATGATCAGCCCGTTTATTTTTTTCGGAAACGAAGCGGCCAGTTCAATCGCCGATGCGCTTCCCAGCGAACGGCCCATAAGCCATAAGGGGCCTTTTCTCTGGTTTTGTTCCAGCCAGCCGGAGAAGTGTTTCAGCACAAAATGGGCATCACTGAACATGGATGATATGCCTGGCGACCCATTACTCCTGCCATAGCCCCGGTAATCCACAACAATAAAATTCAGGCCGAAATTCATGTAAATAGAACCGATGTCATCATAATCTTCCGCGATTTCACCATTGCCGTGAAAAAAAAGAATATGCGGCATGTCCGGGTCCGTTAAATATAATCGTGTGCCAATATGGATGCCGTTATCAGTCGCAATATCCTGATTTAATGCAAAGGCGGGGAATGTCCGGCCGGACTCTTTTCGGGGATGAAATAAAAGGTTTAATATTTCCGGTCGATCCAGAACCAAGTGGTCGTTTTTTTTTGACATAATTTCACCTAATGTGTAATGATCATGTTTCATGCCGGATGACTGATAAAAAAGCTTGAAATTTAAAGCCACTTCCGATAAAAAAAAATTAATTTATTTCATATCATTTCTTTATTCATATTTCCACCATTTCATAAACATAGGTGTCAGGATATGCAGACAAAAAATCTTAAAATTTATAGCGCCAATGATGGTATTACGCTGATTGACCAAAAGGGGTTTACACTGATTGAACTGATGGTTGTTATTGTTATACTCAGTGTCTTAGCGGTTTGGGTGGCGCCCAAAATCATGGGCAGACCCGATCAGGCCAAACAGGTTAAAGCCAGGGTTGATATTCAGGGATATGAAACAGCATTAAAATTATATAAATTAGATAATGGCGCGTATCCCACAACGGAACAGGGCCTTGATGCACTTGTGACAAAACCGGGTACCGGAAAATTAGCCAAAAACTGGCGAACCGGGGGATACATTGATAAAGGAAAAATTGCAAAAGATTCATGGGGGAATGAATTCATATATCTCAGCCCGGGTGTTAATGGAGATTTTGATATCACATCTTATGGGGCAGATGGTGAGCCCGGCGGCGAAGAATATGCTCAGGATATAAACAATTGGGAAATCGAATAAATATTGGACAATCCTTATAAAATAAAAGACAGCAACAATTCCGCGTTTACATTAATTGAACTGATTGTTGTTATTTCAATAATCAGCATTTTACTTTCTTTTTCGATTCCACGCTTAGACATTTCTTTTTTTTCAGATAATGAACGTAAGATTTCCAGCTGGATTTTATTAAATGTTAAAGCCTTGAAGCAAAAAGCGGTCAAAGAGAAAACCCTTCAGGCGCTTAACATTGATCTTGATAATAATCAGATGTGGTTGTCTTCCGGACCCGTGCCGAAAGACACCGATGGCACAGAAGAGACAGAGGAAGCTGAAGAAATACCGAAAGAGAATGCGTATCAAATTCCTTCCGGATATTGTTTAATGGATGTTGAATTCGTCAATGAAGATAAAATTACCAAAGGGGTTGTCCGTATCCAATTTTATAAAAAAGGATATTCAGACAAAGTCCTGATACATATTGAACATGATGATAATGTACAATATTCTTACCTGATTGAACCCTTTCTTCCCCATGTTAAAATTATTGAAGAATACATTGAATTTTAAAATACCTGAAAAGCCCCCTGGCGGTTTCAGCAAAGGATTTACTTTGCTTGAAGTCATGGTATCGGTTTCTATTATCGCCATTGTTCTTGTCAGCATCTTAAGGCTGCAGGGCCAGTCCATAACAATGAATGAAACCATTCGATTTTATACGATTGCCCCGTTTTTGGCGGATTCTAAAATTTCTGAAATCAAGTTGAATCCATCAAATTTTGATTTGTCATCATCCGGGGATTTTGGTGATGTGTATCCAGGCTATGCATGGAACATCCAAATCGAGGAAATAAAAATTAATGTTATTGAAAGCCCGGAACTGACGTTGAAAAAAATTGATGTCTTTATCAATTTAAATAATGATGAATTAAAGTTTTCTATCCGTCATTTTCTGGATGCTGATTCCGGGGCTTATGATGAATAGAAAATCATTTCCAGATGATTTAATCATGATAACCGGGAAAAATACGGGATTTACATTACTTGAAATCCTGATTGCCATTTCTATTTTCGCCGTTGTGATGTCCACTATTTTTGGAACATTCAACGCTGTCATATCTCGGACAGATGCCATAAAAAATGGTATGGGCGGGTATGAGATGGCCAGAATCTGCTTAAATCGAATCGCTTCTGATTTAAACGCCATATATATCGAACAGAAACCATTGTATCATCCCCCTGATTTTGATGATCCCCCGGACCCATATCGCCTTGTCGGGGAAGAAACATTTGCCGGCAATAAAAGTTTTTCACAACTGCGTTTTGCCTCAACCGAACATCTGTCTATGACCCGGCGTGATGAAAATGGGATTGCCGAAATTGTTTATTATGTAAAAGAACAGGGATATCCGGAGTCTGAGGTTGTCTTAAAACGATCAGATGTGGTGTATCCCTATGATGAAGATTATGAATTTGAGGAAAAAGAGAGTGATCCGGTGTTATGTGAGGGTATCGAAGAATTTTCTGTTCTTTACTTTGATAAAGAGGAAAATGAATATGAAAAATGGGATTCAGATTCTAATTTTCTAAAATATTCAACACCCTATGCTGTTAAAATTAAATTGAAAATTAAAAACAACGATGGCTCTTATACATTTGACATTAAAATGGCGCTCCCTGTTTACAGGGAAAAATCTGATTAAAAAAATGGAAAATCCTCCCTATCAAAATAATAACGGCATTGCCCTGATCATCACGCTGACAGTGATTGCACTGCTGATAATCGTCACGTTTGAACTCAACCGGCAGCTTCAGGTATCCGTTGAAAATTCTGCGATTATCAGGGATCAGATGGTGTTGTCCCATTTGATAACATCCGGCGTTGAAGTTGGCCAGGCCATTCTTATCAAGGATAAAAACGATTCAGAAATAGATTCCGTGCAGGAAGACTGGGCAAACCCTGAAAAGATTGATGCGTATCTTTCACAGCTCCCTTTTGACGAAGGAAGACTTGTGATGTATATCACGGATGAGCTGGGCAGGATTCAGGTTAATTCGCTGGTCAAATTCCCTCAAGGAAAAGATTTTAACCCGACCCAGCACGATTTATGGCTTCGATTTATGGTTTTAATATTGACCCAGCAGGAAAGCCTGGAAGAAAACGATGCCTTATTTGAAGAAATCGTCGAACCGAGTGCGATTATTAACCCGATCAAAGACTGGCTGGATTCAAATGACAATGACGCGATTACCGGTTTAAATGGTGCTGAGGATGAATATTATCAGGATCTTGATCCTGAGTATACAACCCGAAATGGTCCGTTCAGGCATATTGAAGAGCTGATCCGGACCAAGGGAATCACGCCGGAACTATTTAATGCTGCGGATGATCAGGTCATGGGCATTTCTAATTTTCTCACTGTGTTCGGCGTATCTGATTTAAATGATAAATTTACCTATACGGGTAAAATCAATATTAATACAGCGGACATGCCGGTTCTCGCGGCGTTGTTGCCGGTTGGTCAGGAATTTCTGGCTGCTGAAATCTTTAACTATCGAATTGAATCCGTCAATGAACAGTTTCTTTATGATCTTACAAGTCCAAACTGGTATACTAATGTGCCAGGTTGCAGTGAGGTCGAGATTGACGCGGAACTAATCACAACGCAAAGTGATATATTTCGGATTGAGTGCAGTGCCGGACTGCGAGGTATTCAGAAGACTGCAACGGTTATTGTTCAGAGAGAAAAAAACGAAGAATCCGGTAAGTGGTATTGTAAGGTATTGAACTGGGCATATGAATAGGGTATGTTGTTTTTTCCGGCGTTGATCATCGTTCCGGTCAATCATCAAAAATCGCCGGGAAAGAATCCCGGCCTACGAAGTTGAAATCATGGGAGATGGGTTGTAGGTCGCGTTTCTTACGCGACAGGGATTGTGGCCGAAACGATGATCAACGCCTCTTTTCCGATAAGTAAATGATGATTGTCCTTTACATTAATAGACGGAATCACTATAGATCCCAGTAAAAATGAATAAAATATAATAGAATAGTATTATTTTATATTATGAGCAGAAAAATTTTTTCAATTGATATCAGGAACAATGGTATATCCGCTTTGCTGGTTGAAAACACCTTAAAAGGCAACCGGATTCATACACAGATGCATGTTCCTTATTCGAATATCAATGACGCGCCTGCAGACAAGCCCAAGAGAATCTCCGAAACCGTAAGTAAAATTGTCAAAGAAATAAATGTTACCGGGGCAGAATATATTGTTTCTATTCCATCTGAATTGGTATCCTACCGGAACCTTCAGGTACCATTTAAAGATCGCAAAAAAATTTATCAGATCCTCCCTTTTGAACTGGAACCAACACTGCCGTTTCCGATAGATGATGTAACCATAGATTTTGAAACAATTCTTCAGGCTGAGAAAACAGATATTCTTGTCAGTGTGGCTAAATCTTCTGAGATTAATGAAATCCTTGAAATCCTAAAGAAATTTGATATCGCGCCTTACATCGTCGCACCCGGTGGTTTCTCTTCCGTACTTTGCCTGTCAAGATTTACTGAAATCAATAATGATGTTATTTTTATTGATGTGGATGGAAAATATGCGACTGTTTTTGCCGTTGTGTCCGGTCGTGTGCACATCGCCAGATCTTTTTACACAAAAACTGCTGACCCGCAATTAAAAGCAAAAAAATTGTGTCAAAAAATTATGCAGGTTATTGCGTCATTTGAAGCATTATTTGTCAGAGATTTTGACCCATCAAAAATTTTATTGTCAGGAAGCCAAATTGACACAGACGTCTTAAATCAGGAGATCGAAAATTCTCTGGGAATGACAACGACGCCCGTAGACATGTTTAAGGATGTTAATACAAAACTCAACATTTCCAGTGATCAACCATTTGATTTTGTGAATATGAATAATGCGCTGAGCCTGGCGGCAGTTGAAATCCTGGGTATCCGCACGATTAATTTTTACGGTGACCGTTCCATTGTTAAAAAATACTGGGAAGAATACAAAAATGATTTTATCAAAACCGGACTCATCGCTGCTTTTGTATTTGTCCTCACCATGTTTAATGTCCTGTTTGAAGCGCACTTTTTTCAAAAGGAAGTGAATCAATTAAATCGTCAGATTGCATTTATGTTTCAATCCACATTTCCCGATGTCACAAAAATAGTAGACCCTTTACAGCAGATGAAAGTTCGTGTTGGACAGGAACGCGAAAAAAATATGTTTACCGGAAAGATCGAAGATGAAATATTAAACATTGACATCATTAATGAAATCAGTTCTCGGATTCCTTCCGAACAGGATGTGGAAATGACAAATTTTGTCAGGGGAGAAAACAGTCTGGTGATTTCCGGTAATACCGATTCATTTAACACCGTTGATGACATTAAAGGCAGACTGGAACGTACCGAGATTTTAAAAAATATTACGATCAGTTCGGCAAATCTTGAAAAGTCATCCAATCGCATTCAGTTTAAACTGAAAATCGATCTGTAAAAACAGGGTAAGAAAGATTTTTTTAAATGAATTTAAATCTGAATAAACGGGAAAAAATAGCCGTAACTGGTGCTGCTGTCTTTTTGACGTTGTTTATCATCATCCAGTTTATTGTCATTCCGGTATATGAAAAACGTGAGGCCCTCATGCAGCAGGTGAGTATCAAAAAAGACAACATCCTGGACATGAAAATATTGCGTTCTGAATATGTTATCATGAAAGAAAAATTGGAATCATCGCAACAGGGCTTGAAAAAAAGACCGGCCAATTTCACGCTTTTTTCTTTTCTGGACAAACTTGCCGGCGATACGGGGTTAAAAGATCATATTGCTTATATGAAACCATCCACCAGTATTAAGGAAGATTCCGGCTTAAAAATTTCACGCGTTGAATTAAAACTTCAGGAAGTGACGCTAAAGGACTTAACTGCCTATTTATTCAAAGTGGAGACATCGAAAAACATGGTAATTGTCAAACGGTTATCCATAACAAAAATCGGGAAAGACACCGGACTGGTCAGTGCCGTACTTCAGGTGGAAACGTTTGAGTCATAATCGAACGCCGGACAAATATAGGAAGCAGATGTAATTTTTCTTCTTCATTAATCAGGATTAACAATGAAAAAAAAGATCGTATATGCCGGATATATCATCATGGTGATGGTGTTTTTTCTTTACTACCTGTTTCCTGGTGATGCTGTCACTGCATATATTAATTATCAGATTAACCACAAGTCGCCGGGCGTTCAACTATCCATTATGGAATTGAAACCGAGCTTTCCGCCGGGCATAAAATTATTGGCACCGAATCTGTTGCACCAGAATCAATCCCTTATTGCCGCAGATTTTTTAGACGTTAAACCGTCATATGCCTCTTTGTTTGCAACGGACAAAATTTTTTTTATTACCGGCGATATTTCTGAGGGGCATCTGGATTCGTCTGTTTGCGTTGCCAACATCAGCGAAAACCCTGCATTTGATATTAACGCATCGTTTGAAAATATTCAAATTTCACAAATACCGGCTATTAAAGAATTTGAATCATATCAAATTTCCGGTATTGCTGACGGAAACATCATATACAGCAACAAGGAGGACCCCGCCGGAAAAGGAAATGCCGGTATAATTGTCACTGACAGTACGGTTCGATTTGTCCCGGCGTTATTCGGCATAGATCAGCTGGTTTTTAAAACAATTGATGCTGATTTCGAAATCATTAATCAGCGGGTGACATTAAAAAAGCTTAATATCAGCAGCCGTGAAATATCCGCCCATGCCAGTGGATTGATTGTTTTAATGAATCCGATGAATAAAAGCACGATTAACATTCGCGGTGAAATAAAACCACATCCAACGTTTATTAAACAGCTAAGCAATATTTTACCGGTTGATATGATTGCAAAGAAAAAATCTAAAACCGGCGGTATCCCGTTTCGTATTACCGGATCGCTGGATAGGCCGAATTTTTCGTTTAGATAAAAAATTGTTTAGATTGTGACCCTGTTTAATGAATTTTTAGTGGCGCGCAAACGAAATGACAGTTTTTACGAAGCCATCAGTTTTCACCTTATCGTCAATGAAATGGTATCATTTCATGTGTTATAAGCGATAAATAGCGTATGCCTTGTTTATTAATAATTTTTATTGATTTTGATTATGTTTAAAAATTTATTTTCCATATTAAATATTGCCCTGGTAACTATTCTGATATTCTTAAGCGTCAAATTATCCTACCAGATTCTCACCGCAAAATTATTACAGATCTCATCCACTGATTTGGCGGCACTTGCCGATCCTGGTTCAGATATAAGACACACAAATACGCCCAAAGACCGGCAAATAAAAAATATGTCTGCTTACCAGTCAATCACCAATCGGGATTTGTTTAAAACCAAAGAGGATCTCAAACCGGAGAAACGCACCAGTGACATTGACCTTGAGGAATTGCAGCAAACCAGCCTGAACCTTAAATTATTTGGAACAATCACCGGTAGAAGCGATCATGGATATGCGGTTATCGAGGATACACAAAAACGCAAACAAGGGCTGTATAAAAAAGGGGATGCCATTCAAAACGCCGAGATCAAACGGATATTAAGAAAAAAAGTTGTTTTAAATGTAAATGGTAAGGATGAAATTCTTTTAATGGAAGAGGATAAACCCAATGAGGCAAAAAAACGAAAGCAACCTTCTTCTTTAAGAAAGAATCAAAACCCGTTAGATGATGAACGATTTGGTTCAGATGAGACGCTCAGTATTGATCGTGAAAAGATTAATAGCTCTTTAAAAAATATTAACCAGCTGATGAGCCAGGTAAAAGTCAGACCTCATTTTAAAGACGGTAAACCCAATGGGCTGCTTTTAAGCCACGTCAAACAAAATTCCATTTTTAAGGATATGGGGCTTCAAAATGGTGATATTGTTAAAGGGGTTAATGGAAAAGATATTCAATCGGTGGATGACGCGTTAAAGTTTTATGATAATCTTAAATCCTCCAATTCTGTTGAACTTCAAATTGAGCGGAAGGGTGAGGGGTTGTCTATTAATTATCAGATAGAATAAATATCTGACGTTTTACGGGACTACCAATATTTAATATTTAATTTAAAAAAATTCGGAAAATTAATATGCAAAGTTTACAAAGATATTCAATCATGGCCTTATGCGTTTGCATCGGTTATTTTATTTTTTGCAAACCGGCCTTTTCGGCTGATCAAACCGATCAGACCCGGCCGACCCAATCAGAAATAGACATTCCGCTCGTATCTTCGCCCGCGGCCGAGGCGAGTTTTCCGAAAGAAAGTTTTATTTCCATTGATTTCAATGATGTGGATATTGAAGTCTTTATAAAATTTATCAGTGAACTAACCGGCAGAAATTTTATTATTGACCGGCGGGTAAAAGGAAATATTTCTGTTATTTCACCCACAAAAATATCCGTGGATGAGGCCTATAAGGTTTTTGAATCAGTTCTGGAGGTTCATGGATATGCCACGGTGGATGCGGGAGAAATCACCAAAATTATCCCATCTCCTTATGCACGGACCATGAATATTGAAACCCGGTTAAAAAAAGAAGCAGATTCTCCGAGTGATAAAATTGTTACGCAACTGATCCATCTTAAGTATGCGGACCCGAACGGAGTCAAACAATTATGCGCGCCCCTAGTGTCTAAGAGCAGTGTGGTTCTGGCATATGCACCCACAAACATGTTGATCATTACGGATGTCTATTCGAATATTAAACGGCTGATTCGTATTATTGATGCCATCGATGTGACAGGCATTGGCCAGTCTATTTCGGTTCTGCCCATTGAGTATGCGGATGCGGATGAAATGGTAAAAATCATTGATTCGGTTTTTAATGCATCTGCTCAGCCCTCTAAAAAAGGGAAAAAAGACGTTACGTTGGTCTCAGATAAACGGACCAATATCATCATTGTCGTGGCCAGTGAAACCGGTACGGAACGCGTTCGCCAACTCGTTGTAATGCTGGACAAAGAAATGCCCCGGGGCAGTGAAAAAATTCATGTGTATTATCTTGAAAATGCCAAAGCTGAAGAACTGGCATCCGTGCTACAGGAGTTTCCGACAAAAGAAAGTGGGGCAGGGGCTGCAAACAAGGGCAAGAAACTGGCACCAATTGTATCTGAAGATGTCAAAATAACAGCAGATAAAGCCACCAACAGCCTGATTATTGTCGCGGAAAAAAATGATTATGATGTGTTAAAAGATATTATCAAAAAATTAGATATCCGGCGTTCCATGCTTTATATCGAATGTCTGATAATGGAAATTAATAAAGACAAATCCTTGAATCTCGGAACCGAATGGCAAGTTGGCGGTGAAGGCAGTTATGACAAGTATAACGGTGCCTGGGGCGGTGGCTTTTCCGGCGGGGCAATGGGGGGAGATTCCGGTTATATTTCATCTGCGCTTTCAGCCGCGACCGGATCCGCATCTGTTCTGCCCCCGGGCTTTTCCGTTGGCGTCTTTGGTGAATCCATTACCGTCGGAGGGATCGTCTTTCCGACCATTTCAGCAGTAATAAATACTTACAAAAAAGACTCGGATGCCCATATTCTGTCCACACCTCAAATACTGACCACGGATAATGAAACTGCCAAGATTACGGTGGGTAAAAATGTGCCGTATTTAACAAAAGCCAGCAGCGGGGATACGAATTACAGCAATTATGAATACAAGGATGTTGGAATCACTCTTGAAATCACTCCTCAAATCAATAAGGACCGGCAGATTCGGCTGGAAATAACGCTGGAATCCACCAAACTGGAATCCACCACCAATCAGTTTCAACCGACCACGTTAAAGCGAACAATTGATACAACCGTTATTGTAAATGATGAAAATACAGTGGTTATAGGCGGATTAATCGATAAAGCGCTCTCTTCAACTGACTACAGAGTGCCTTGCCTGGGCAGTATTCCCGCCATCGGCTGGCTTTTTAGATCCCTCGGAAAAGGCAAGGAAGAGGCTAACCTGTATATATTTCTGACACCGCATGTCCTTGAAGATACATCGGAAGGAAGCAAGATCTACGAAGAGAAAATGAGTCAAATGGACAAACTTGAAGCCGGTCGGATTAAGCTTTTTGATGAAGAGTCTTTTTTCTCTGTCCCCCAAATGCTGATAAACGAATAATGGTTTAATAAATGGTTTAATAAATAATGTTTAAGCGCCTTTCACAAATTTTATTCCAGGACTTCGATGTTTCCGAAGAAATATTCAAGGACGCCCAGGAAACCTGTTTTGAACAGAATGCGATCCTTTCTGAAATATTGATCAAAAAGAAGATAGTTACCGAACCTCAGCTTTTGGAAGCTTTTAGCCAACTTTATAATCTTCCCTTTTTGCCCAGGATTATCATTGAAGATTTTGATACGGACTTCACCCAGCAGATATCCATTCAGTTTTTAAAAAAATATGCGATGGTTCCGGTCAAAAATTTGCCGCCATTGCCGTCATCCCTTGAAAAAAGAGATTTTCTGGAAAATACGGATCAATCTGTGATTTTGATCAACGACCCGTCGTCATTCCAAGCTTTAGATGATGTAATAAAAATACTTGGATGGGACGATGTTGCACTGGTCCTTTCAACCCGCGAATCGATTTTATCATTGATCAACACCGCTTATGACAGCAGCAGGGATACCGCCCAACAGCTTGTCGCAGACATGGAGGAAAGTGGTTACGACATTATCAGTGAAATTGAAGAAACTGCCGATCTTTTGGACGATACCAGTGATGCGCCAATTATTAAGCTGGTGAATCATATTATTTCCCAGTCCGTTAAAAGCGCGGCCAGTGATATTCATATAGAACCCTACCAAAATACATTCAAAGTTCGCTACCGTGTTGACGGGGTTTTGTATGATCTTTTGTCTCCCCCCAAATGGATGCAGTCTTCGGTGACGTCCAGAATTAAAGTCATGTCGAAAATGAATATCGCTGAAAAACGTCTCCCTCAGGACGGACGGTTTGAGGTAAAAATCGGCGATCAGAGAGTGGATGTTCGTGTTTCTACGATTCCCATCACCTATGGTGAACGGCTGGTGCTCCGGTTGCTGAATAAATCAACGACATTGTTAAAGCTGCCGGAACTGGGATTAAAGGATGAAAGGCTTGAAACAATTGAAGGATTAATACAGTCTTCCCACGGTATTATTCTTGTCACCGGACCGACGGGCAGCGGTAAGACCACCACTTTGTATGCCATTTTATCAAAAATTAATTCACCGGATATTAATATTATTACCATTGAGGACCCGGTTGAATATCAGCTTAAGGGCATCGGGCAGATTCAGGTGAATTCCAAGATTGACCTGACATTTTCAAGGGGACTGCGAGCCATTGTCCGGCAGGATCCTGACGTGATCCTGATTGGTGAAATGAGGGATCAGGAAACTGCCGATATCGGCGTTCAATCCGCCTTAACCGGGCATCTTGTTTTTTCAACCTTGCACACCAATGATGCCGCCAGTGCTATCACCCGGTTGATTGATATCGGCGTTGAACCATTTTTGATTTCATCTTCGGTAATTGCCGTTGTTGCCCAGCGCCTGGTCCGGGTATTATGCAATGATTGCAAAGAATCCTATCAGCCGGATGCGGCAACATTAAAACAATTCCGGGGAATTAAACGCAAGGGCGGGCTGGGGAAACCCGATCTGCCGGTAAGTGATGACGCGATAACCATTTACCGGTCAGTCGGTTGTCCCAAATGTTTTCAAAGCGGGTACAAAGGCAGAATCGGTATTTACGAAATCATGGTATTGAATGAAACCCTGCATAACATGATTTTACAGACACATGATTCCCACCAGATTCAAAAAGAGGCCACCCGGCAGGGAATGACCTCCCTGTATGATGACGGCATTCAAAAAGTACTTGACGGTACAACGACCATTGAAGAGGTGCTGCGGGTGACGCAGACCTGATCCGGATGGCTTCGTAAGAAGGTAATGGCTGGTGCTTTGTATCACTGTGTCAATAAATATTTTTTTGTAGGCCGGGACTTTTCCGGAAATTAACATCGTAATTTTATTTGTTGGGAAATAATCCCGACCTATGATTTATCTTATTGTATCATTGAAAATCATGCGAATGCTGAAAAAATTGATTTATTCTCCGACCTTTGTATTTTTTTTCTTTTTTTCTTTATTAATTGCAGTGCTATTTTGTGGCGGAATTCATGAAGTATCTGCTCAAGACTTAATTGAAATAAGTGCCGATCGACAATTGAATTATGCGAACCATTGTTTTGAAAAAATGGATTATACGACGGCGGCGGCAGAATATAAAAAATTTATTTATTTTTTTCCGGATGATGAACGCATTGATATGGCCGATTATAAAATCGGCCTGTCGTATTTTAACGATAAAGCCTATATCAAGGCGCTCAATCAATTTACCCATATTCTGGATCAAAACGGCCCGACACCGATCGGCATTTTAAGCGCTTTTATGATCAGCCGCAGTTATCAGCGGGTTCGGAACTATCCTTCCGCGATTGAAAATCTTATTTACCTTAAACAAATAACGGATGACACGGATATGGATGATAAAATTTTTTATCATCTCGGCTGGCTCTATCTTGAATCCGGCGACTTTGTTCGCGCGCGCAGCGCTTTTTCAGACATCAGCATAGCAAACCAGACAGCATACAATACCGGAAATTTAAGCATTGATTTAACCGCGTATGCAAAGAATCCGACAAAAAATCCGATTACTGCCGGGATTCTTTCAATCATTCCGGGCGGTGGCTACCTGTATTGTGGCCGTTATCAAGATGCGTTGACCGCATTTTTGGTTAACAGCGTTTTAATTTACGGTGCATACGAAAGCTTTGATGAATCGTTGTACGCCATTGGCGGCTTGATAGCGGCCGTTGAGATGGGTTTCTATGCTGGGAATATTTATGGCGGTGTATCAAGTGCGCATAAATTCAATCAAAAAAAACAAAATGAATTTGTGCATGGCCTGAAAAAAAAGTTTCATCCGGATGTTAACCCGAAGATATCCATTAATGTAAAGCCAGATAGTATCGTGCTGGGAATGACCGTTCATTTTTGATGGCTTCGTAAATCTAAATCACCGGATCAGCTGGTTCATTTCAAATATTGGTAAAAGAATGGACAGCACAATAAACAGGACAATTACCCCCATAAATAAAATAATAATCGGTTCCAGCAGCGTACTCAATCCCATCACTGTGGTTTCCACTTCATTTTCATAAATGTCTGCGACCTTGTGCAAAAGGGTTTCCAGCTCACCGCTCTGTTCGCCGATCTGAATCATTTGAATGGATATATGCGGGAAAAAATTTGATGCTTCTAAAGATTTCCCCAGGCCGTTTCCTTTTTCCACATCATTTGCGGCGATTTCAATAGAATCGGCGATTAACCGGTTTCCCACAATATTTTTTACAATCCCCAGGGCCTGGAGAAGGGTTACGCCATTTTCAAGCAATGTCCCAAGCGTTCGTGCAAAACGCGCAACCGCCAGTTTTGTTGTTAAATTTCCCACACCGGGCAAAGATAATTTTGTTTTATCATACCAGTACATGCCTTTGTCCGATTTTTTTAATCGCGAGAGTCCGAAGATAATAAAGACAATGCCGAGAAGAATCACCCACCACCCGGATTTGAAAATTTCGCTGGTGGCAATGAGAAAGCGGGTGGGGGCTGGGAGTACCTGGCCCATATCACTAAAAATGGAAGTGATTCTCGGAACAACATATGCCAAAAGAAAATAAAGAACCAGTAGTCCTAAAAAAAACATCAGCACCGGGTAGGTAAGTGCTGATCGAATTCGGTTGTTGAGTGCCTGCTGTTTTTCAGTGATATCGGCCAGTCGTTCCAGAACCAGCTCAAGTGTTCCAGATGACTCCCCAGAACGGACCATATTGATATACATGTCTGAAAAGGTGTCAGAATACTGGGACAACGCATCGGCAAAACTGCTACCTTCTTCAATGGCATCTTTAATCTGGGACAGAATTCTTTTGAATATATTGGTACTGGTTTGCGGTATCAGTGTATATATGGCAGACACCAGGGGAAAGCCGGCAGTAATCAATGTGGCAAGTTGCCGTGTCATCATCGCTATTTCAGATTGTTTTACTTTGGGGGAAAACAATTTGGGGAAAAATGGAAGGTCCGATTTTTTTTTGGATTCTGTTTCATAAACTTCTTTGATGGCCGTCGGATAGATCTTTAAGGCACGAAGTTTTTGGCGGGCTGCCGCGATGTTTTCCGAATCTATAATATCGGTAACCGTTTTGCCTTTTATATTTAAGGCACTATATTGATAAATCGGCATTTTTAAACCAGGTTTTTGGGTTAAAATTAGTTAAGAAAATATCCCTTTAGAATTAAAGTTTCAGAAAGGATTTACAGTTATGTTGTTATTGACAAATAAACAGAAATCTTTATAACTTATATAAATTAAGCACAAGCAGGTATTCTTGTCCATCATGTTCAATACAATCCTTGGAATTCTAAACTTCAGGTTCCAATAGATATGGCTCATTATTCTGCATTGATTTAAACAAGAAATCAAGAGATTTGAAAGGGTTTTTCAAATGTTAAAGGTTGGATTTATCGGGTGGCGGGGCATGGTTGGTTCTGTCCTTATGGATAGAATGAGTGAAGAAAATGATTTTAACGGGTTTGAACCCCTTTTTGCGTCCACATCCCAGGTTGGTCAGGACTCACCGGATGTTGGATTGGAAGCGCCGCCCCTTCAAGATGCGTTTGATATTAAAACCCTTTCAGACCTGGATATCATTGTCACCTGTCAGGGGGGAAGTTATACCCAAAAAGTATATCCCAAACTTCGTGCCAATGGATGGAATGGATATTGGCTGGATGCCGCCTCAGCGCTTCGAATGACAGATGACAGCGTGATTGCCCTTGATCCGGTGAATCGCGATGTGATTGATCAGGCATTGTCAGATGGCATTAAAGACTATATCGGCGGCAACTGTACGGTCAGTTTGATGTTGATGGCAGTGGGTGGTTTATTTCAAAAGGGATATATCGAATGGTTGACTTCGATGACGTATCAGGCATCGTCCGGTGCCGGTGCCAATAACATGCGGGAACTGGTCCGGCAGATGTCCGTTATCGGGCAAGCGGGTGAGGAGATTCTTTCCGATCCTGCGTCTTCCATTCTTCCGCTGGACCGGCGCGTCATTGAAACAATGAGAAGCCCTTCATTCCCTGTGGAATATTTTGGCGTTCCGCTTGCCGGGAGCGTCATTCCCTGGATTGACACGGCCCTGGCATCCGGCCAAACCCGGGAAGAATGGAAAGGATTTTCTGAAACAAATAAAATTCTTCAAACCAACACCCCGATCCCTATTGACGGAATATGTGTCCGTATCGGTGCTATGAGATGTCACAGCCAGGCATTAACCATCAAGTTGTCTAAAGATTTGCCGTTAAGCGATATTGAAGCAATCATCGCCGATGCCAATGACTGGGTGAAGGTTATCAAAAACACAAAAGAAGATTCGATTAAATATCTTTCTCCGGCAGCGGTTAGTGGTAAACTTGAAGTTCCCGTAGGACGGATACGAAAGATGAATATCGGCCCGGAATATTTAACGCTGTTTACCGTAGGAGATCAGCTTCTCTGGGGGGCGGCCGAACCAATTCGGAGAATGTTTAAAATTCTCCTTGAACACCTGTCATAAATTTTTCTGTGCCATCAGTATTGACAAACTTGTAAAAAGTCAGATTTCGATGGCAAAGAATTTGGACGTTTTACGAAGCCATCAATATTCATGAGAAATATTAAACTGTCGAGCATTACATGTTTTTTTTTCTGACCATAAATCTAAAAAATAATTCCTCAGACCACAATGGCAAATGATGTTGTGAATACCTCTCAATTGATATTACCGATATTGTCCTGTATTATTTTTCTGATATTTTTGCTTATCTGGAATTTAAAACTCAGACAAAGGATAAACAAGGATTCAAAAAATCATTTACCGCATGAAAACAGGTTTGAAAAAATATATGAAGCTGCCGACGATGCGATTGTGCTTTATGATCCGGAAACGGAAAAGATTGTCGACTTCAACCCCGCCGTATGTGATATTTTTGGGTATAAACCCGAAGAAATTTATTATTTAAATATTGAATTATTATTTTCAAATGCCCCGCCATACTCTTTTGATGACGCCCAATCCAAAATCAAAGCAGCCCTTGATGCATCGCCCCAGATTTTTGAATGGCAGACCACTAATCATTCAGGCGATAAACTGTGGATTGAAATAAGTCTTAAAAAAATTTTTATTTTAGCAAAACCCCGGTTACTGATATTTGTCCGTAAAATTACTGAAACCAAAAAAACCGAAAAACGATTATATCGTTTAATGAATATTGTCGATCATATTGGTGAGGGGGTTGCAACCACAGATTTAAATGGAATTATCACATATGTTAACCAGGCCTGGGCGGATATGCACGGGTATTCCGCACAGACGCTTGTTGGTAAACATTTCAGCATGTTTCACAGTGATGAACAAAATGCCAACGAAGTGATACCGATAAACAAGAAGGTCCTCCGGAGTGGATATCACAGAGGAGAAGTCGGACATAAACGATCTGACGAAACATTGTTTTCAACGCATATGACGTACACGCTTCAAAAAGATGACAATGGCGGAGTGATTGGATTTATTGGCGTTGCGTCGGATTTATCCGAACAGAAAAAAGTCGAAGAAGCGCTTCGTGAAAATGAAATAAAATTTCGGTATCTGTTTAATTTATCGCCCCAACCGATATCGTTGATGGACTTGAATGGGAAAGTGCTGGATGTAAATCAGAAATTTTGCGAAAAAATGCAGTATTCCAGAAATGAAGTGATCGGCAAAAATACTTTGGATCTGGGATTCCCGGCCGAAGACCGGCAAATTTTTATTGACCAGTTAATCGCAACCGGTGACGTTGCCGGTTATGAAATTTCCCATCGCATCAGGGACAAACAATCGATTCAGGTACAGCTTTATTCCAAGCTCATTCAACTTAAGGGAGAATTTTATACCCTGACTGTTTTTCATGACATTACGGCCCAACGCAAACTGGAAGCCCAACTTGTTCAATCACAGAAAGTGGAAGCTATCGGAACCTTGGCCGGTGGGATTGCCCATGATTTTAATAATATCCTTTCAGCGATTCTCGGCTATATCGAACTGGCTAAAATTTACATTGAACCTGACAGCAAGATTTCGCATTATCTTGAAGAAGTTTTTAAAGCCGGTAATCGTGCCAAAGAGCTTGTCCGCCAAATTCTTTCCATCAGCCGTCAGACAGAGCAAAAACGCAAACCGGTTAATATCAATATGGTTATCCGTGAGGCGTTGCGAATGTTAAAAGCGACGTTGCCCTCATCCATTGAAATAAATAAAATCCTGGGTGAAACGATTTATTTAATCGAGGCGGATTCGGTCCAGATTCATCAGGTGATTATGAATCTGGTGACCAATGCCGGTCAGTCGATGAAAAATGAGGGCGGTACGCTGACCGTAACACTGGAGCGGGAGGCGTTCCTGCCAAATGTTAGAAAAAATGACCAGGATATAAAATCCGGGGAATATGTAAAATTGACGATCAGTGATACTGGATATGGAATTTTAAAAGAAGACCGGAAAAGAATTTTTGATCCGTATTATACGACCAAGGCGCAAGGCGTGGGGACAGGCCTTGGTCTTGCGGTGGCACAAAGTATTGTTAAAAAACATGGCGGCAATATATTGTTTTCAAGCGAACCCGGCATTGGCACGGACTTTTTTGTTTATTTACCGCTTATTGATGATAAAAATATAAAAGGCAGTGATGATATTTTTGAAATCACATCTTTGCTGCCCACCGGCAATGAGCGCATTTTGCTGGTCGACGATGAAGAAACCATCATTGATACCGGCCGTGAGATGCTGGAATACCTTGGGTATACAGTTATAACCCATAATAAAAGTACCTACGCATTAAACGATTTCAAAAAATCACCTGAAGCGTATGATTTAATAATCTCGGATATGACAATGCCGGAAATGAATGGCGATGAACTGGCAAAAAAAATGATTGAAATCCGGCCGGATATTCCGGTCATTATCTGCACGGGGTATAATCCGAAAATAGATGATAAATCAGCCAAAAAAATTGGTCTAAAGGCGTTTATTTTCAAACCTCTGACGTTTCAGAAGCTGGCCACGACCGTCCGGGATGTCCTGGATAGTCAGGCTGGATAGTCAGGCGGATAGTCAGAATATTCCTGCATGAAATAGTTACACTTAATTGACAAATTAACCACAGAGAACACTGAGATCCCAGAGAAAAAAATCACCGTTCATCCTTGGAACAGGTGGTTTTAATTAAAGGCAATTAAAGAATCGTCTTTTTCTCTGTGTCCTCTGAGCGCTCTGTGGTAAAAAAATAGCGTGCGCGGTATACAATAGCTACAAAGCCATCAAAATTGTGAAATCGTGAACAGAGCGATATTGCCCAGCGAATGGATAATAATCGGTGTCAACAGCGACTTTTCGATCTCATATGAAACACAAAAAACAATTCCGCCGACCAGTTGCGGCAAAGGAATCCCGGAGTTTCCCGGGTGCGCAATAACAAATAGATACGTACTAATAATTATCGCCGCCGGAATTGACCATTTATTTAGTTTATTGTGTAACACCCCTTTCACATATCCGTATATCACACCACGAAAAAATATTTCTTCAGCCATTGGTGCAATCAGTCCACCGATAATATAAAACAAAACAATATCCATAATCGCTTCAGGCAGGCGCATATGCAAGAGTTTAAACGGATTGGTGCCGGATAGAAACAACACGGCACCAGGTATGGCAGCCAGTAGCCCAAATCCCGCAGACCAGATCAGCCCTTTTTTGAAACCCGGCATGATCCGGTCAAGAGATAATCCAATGCCTGCCAATCGATTGTCATCAAACCACCAGAACGCCATTAAGATTAAAATAATCTCAAGACAACGGGCGGTTCCGGTTTTTATCAGTGGCTCCATCGGCAGTTTTAAGATACCCATCTCAACGCTTATAATAATGGCGATGGTGATAATAACTAAAACCGATTTTATTTTTCCTGCTTCCATCCCAGCCTCTTTAATGCTTTATACGCATACCATTGAACGTACCAGTGTTCGGAAATTTTTATCCGCCGAAGAATCTCATTAATCGCAACCCGTGTCTTTCGATGATTTTGTTTTCCCAGGCTGTGCATTGCCATGCACACGACATTCGGGTGCGGATCATCCAGCAACTTTAAAATTAATAGATAGGATGCGGTTGTCTGGCTGTTCCCCAGAGCCTTTGCCAACCAGTAACGGTCTGCAATCATAGGAGACTGAATAAGCCGATCAAGCTGATCAGGTTCTATATACCGGTCCATCCGGATGTTGTGGTCTGTGTGGTCTGATATCACTTTTAAAGCCGCCACACGATCCTGCCAAATCTCAGCGCTTAAATTCTTGCTGAGTCCCTCACGATCGTGGGCATCTACCGGTTGATGGTAAAAAGAAATAGCTGGCAGTGTAAACATCATCAGGCAGGCTGTTGACGCGCCTGCCATGCGAAGCATTTTCGATTTTACGAAAAACAATCCCAACAGGAAAAAAGCGTGCAGGAAAAAATAGCAAATCAACGGAGAAGCGGTGATCATGCTAAAAAAAGTAAGCTTTCTTAAAAATTTATGGTGATCCGTCTTTTCTGAAATTGATTCCAGGATTTTTGGGGAGCTTTTCAGGAATTCGACAAATGAACACTGATGGATTTTTTCACCATGCCGCAAAAAAATCAGCATATTTTTTTCAGTATCAATTGTTAAATCCGGCGTGAATTTTTTATTCACCGGCAAATAGTCGTGTGCAATCATTTTTTGCTTAATCTGCTCGAACTGATTTTTGTCATGGGTGTTGATATGGCAGGATTTTAAAAGTTTCTGGTCCAGGGACTTGAATGTCTCTGCCGGATACAAGGTGTATTTATAATAAAAGTTATTAATTTGTTCCCCAATGGGATTAGATAAAAGCAGGTTGTCCCGGATGGAAACAAAGATATCTTTATTTATTACCGGCATCCAGACCAATCCGATCAAAACAATAACAAAAAAATGGCCGGCAAAAACACGGAATAGGGGATAACCGTGTTCACGCGAATCCGGTTGAAATTTAAGCGCAGCAAAAATTGTCGCGCCAATGATCAATATACAAACCAGCGTCAACAGGATATTATAATTAAATTTAATCGTTAAAAAAATTGTGCCAGCCAGAAACAGAAATAAAAGCAACCCATAATGATTAGAATACCGCCGCCAAACGCAAACCATTAAAAAAGTCATCAGCGTTAATCCAACGCCCGTGGTTAACGAAAAAAACAAACCGCCGCAGATAGCGGGTGTAATGGTTTTGAGGCTGGGCATCACCCACTCGTTGGGTACAATCACATAACCCGAATGCCTGATTGCTTCAAGGGTTTGATACAGGGAAATATTGGAAAAATAGACAAAAATGCTAAATAAAATCTGTGCCGTGACGAGTCCGGCAAGTAAAACAAGTGCGGGATAGAAATAATGTTTCATATATTTTTTTAATGGTAATTTATAAACCAGATACCGTACCGGTCAACGGCTGTATGATCAATCTTCACATGACGAAGATAGCGTCTTCAAATTGCAATAAATAAAAAGTCATGCGTTTTTGCCGTCTGCTGCTCTGGCAGGTTGCGTGCGGCAGTGCGATTAATCAACTTCATGAGGTACGGTAAGAAGTCTTATTCCATTTAATATCTGATGAAGTCTGGTTTTTGTAAGTGTACCGATTTTTTCTGACAAATCATTTTTGTTAACGGTAAATATTTGCGAAATATTGACAACACTTTTTTGGGGTAAATTCGCTTCTCCCTTATTTAACAGTACATTTCCTGGCGCTGCTGCGCGTTTTAAATTGGATGTTAATACACAAACGACAACGGTATTAATTCGGCTACGGTTGAATAAATTATTCTGAATAACAACGTGGGGGTGTCGATAACCGGGCTCAGACCCTGTAGGTTCACCAAAATTTATCCAAAAAACATCTCCTTGGATAATTACCATTGACACTCTCGTAAAAAGTATTTGGATGGCTAAGTTAAAAATTCTATATACAAGGCGTGGTGATTTTTCAGGATTGAAATAATACATGTTGTATATTGAAAGTCTGAAAAACCACTACAACGCAGTAGATGGGAGTTTTTACGACGCCATCACCATTGGTCTTTAACAATTTTATAGTGCGTTGAACGCATATTTGCCACAATAGGTTCGGTATCGGGTAAATCATCGTATGCCGCATTAAGGGACTTTAACAAGTCAATATTCTTATTGCGCTGTAAAAATTCCTGCGCGGCTATCGCAAATAAACGGCTTCTAGATATTTTTAATTTTTTTGCAAGTGAATCCATCTGCTGAAAAATTGGTTTTTCAATTGAAATCGCAGTCTTCATGTTTGGCATCTATTTTACCCCCATATTGATTTTGACAAAAGTATAACCAATGGTATAACAGATGTCAATACCTTAATCCTTTTAGTCGACGGTCTGATCAAGGGCGTTGAGGTATAATCTCTCCCTTGCACCAGCACGTTTAGGTTACATTAAGATGCCTTTAGCTGTATTATTTAAATGTGAAATAATGCCCGAAGCCATTCCGATTATTTGCACATTTATTTTGTCAGCCATCATTTGGTGTTTATCTCTCATTGAAGAATATTAATCATCGCATCCAGCGCCATAATATATCCATACATGCCGAACCCGGTAATTTGACCGGTCACGACATCGCACAGCAAGGACTTATGCCGGAAGGATTCTCTTTTAAAAATATTGGACAAATGTATTTCAATCACCGGTATATCTAAAAGCAGAATCGCGTCTCGAATGGCAATGCTTGTATGCGTGTAAGCGGCCGGGTTGATGATCAGGGCGTCAAAAATATCCCGGGCCTGCTGAATTTTGTCAACAATACTGCCTTCATGGTTTGACTGGCATACGTGCACTTCAATACCGGCTTTATTGCCGTGTGCTTCAATGGTTGCGTTAATTTCATCAAGGGTTGAGGTACCGTATTTTTCCGGTTCTCGTTTTCCGAGCATATTTAAATTCGGACCATGAATCACAAGAATTTTTTGTTTCATATCGGATTCCCGTTATCGAATTTTTATTTATTAAAAAATAAGCGAAAGAGTATCGTCTTTATTTACAATAAATTATGATGGATTCTTGAGCTTGTTCTTTAAGCTTTTGATTGTTTTTTTATAGTCGCCGGTGCCAAAAATCGCAGATCCGGCAACAAACACGTCAGCGCCGGCTTCGGAAATATTGTAAATTGTTTTTTCATTTACCCCACCGTCAATCTGGATTAATGTGGGAAGGCCTTTTTTATCAATCATCTGTTTGAGCTGCTGTGTTTTTTCAATCGTGTTGTCAATAAAGGACTGCCCGCCAAATCCGGGATTGACACTCATTAAAAGGACAAAATCAATATATTCCAATACCCACTCAATGGTGTTTAATGACGTGGCAGGATTTAAAACCACACCCGCCCGGCAATCGGAACAGTTTATTAAATCAATGGTTCGGTTCAGATGCGGGCAGGTTTCAACATGTACGGAGATCAGATCGGCGCCGGCATCGGCAAACTCCGGAATATACTGATCCGGATTCTCAATCATCAGGTGAACATCTAAAGGAAGTTCCGTCACTTTATTGATGGCTGCGACGATAAAAGGCCCCATGGTAATATTGGGTACAAAATGACCGTCCATGACATCGATGTGTATCCAGTCCGCGCCGGCTGTTTCGACATTGCGGATTTCATCGCCTAAGGTGGTAAAATCAGCAGACAGTATTGATGGGGCAATCAGTTTCATTTATTAAATCTCCGTAATCATAATTAAAATATTATTTATCATAATCTGATAATTTATTAGAGGCAATATAAAAGCCGAATTAATCAAAGATTCGGCTCAAAACCAGTTCATCATTTTTATATAAAAAAATAACGGAAACAACATATCCCGGTACAAGTACCCAGATTTTTTTTTCAGGCGTCATTAATTCATCATAGAGAATAAACGTCGTGTTAAAAGCTCTGAGTTCAATCCGGATATGCTGCTTTAAATATCCCGACGCCAGCTGATACCTGAACAATGCGTTTTTTTGTTCTCCCCGGCGGGTATTTTGAGGGCCACGGTCGGTGTTACGATTCACCTCAAGATTGATTTGATGATCTTCCTGAACATGGTATCCTGACAACGGGTCCTGATTTAAAATAATATTGGCTGTTTTATTTTCTTGATATACCGTTTTTATGGAATCAATCACAAGATGATTTTTTTCCGCTTCAAGTACAGCCTCGTCCAGAAAAAGACCGCCCAGGTCCGGCATGAGAAATTCCAAAGGTCTTTTTCCCAGGCTGACCAGCAGATTTGACGAACCACCCCGTACGATTTTTTTGCCAGGTATCGGGTACTGGGAAATAATAATATTTTTTTTTATCGTGTCATGAAATGTTTTTGCGTTATTCCCTTTAAAAAGTCCGTTTTTATCTATAATCAGCTGTGCCTGCTGAAAATTTAAACCTTTTAAATTCGGCATGGACAAGGTTTTTGTCCCTTTTGAAATAATGATTCGAACATCGCGGCCTTTTTTGATCACTTCACCGGGTTTTGGGTCCTGAAAGATAATATTATTTTGGGCAAAATCACGGCTATACTCGGATTCCTTGACCTTGGTATTCAACCCCAGGTGGGTTAACAGTTCCAGAACATATATAATGTCTTCGCCAACAAGGTCCGGCACAATAACGATCTCTTCGCTTTTAATGAAATAACGAACGGTAAAATAGGTGCTGATGCCGGAGATGATAAAAAAGACAATGATCAATGCGATAAATTTTGGGATGAGTCGTATCATTTTGTTCGTTTCAGGTGGTCCGTTTCAGACAGACAGCAAAAAAACCATCCATGTCATGTTGATGGGGAAATGTCCGGAAAAATCCTTCCAGGTCTGTAAATTCCCGGATATCAAATGGCAGATCCGTAAATTCGTGTTGAATTTTAAAATTCTTATGGGTCTTTAAAAAATCGTTGATAACTGATTCATTCTCCTCTGGTTCAAAACTGCAGACAACATAAATTATCGTGCCGCCGATTTTTAAAAGCGCGCTGACATTTTCCAGTAAGTTTAATTGTTTTTTCCCGTACTGGTTTAAATCTTTTCGGGACACGCCCCATTTGGTGTCCGGGTTTCTTCGGATCACTCCCAGTCCTGAGCACGGCGCATCAAGTAAAATCCGGTCAAATCCCTGATGCGGATAATCCGGCATTGGGGTTTTAAAGTCATGCATACGGGTCATCACATTACAGATTCCAAGGCGTTGCATGGTATCGTTTAATTGTGTCAGTTTTTTTTGATCATGATCAACCGCAATTATTTGGCCGGTATTTTTCATTAACTGGGCAATATGACCTGTCTTGCCACCCAAACCGGCACAGGCATCAAGAACCATTTCATCAGGGCCCGGTGTCAGCAGGCAGGTAACCAGCTGTGCTGCTTCATCCTGCACCTGAAAAAATCCCTTTTTAAACACGGCAAATTCATGGATTGGTTTTTGGGGGCGCACAAAAGAGAGGCCATCCGGAGAATGCAGTGACAGGGAAATCATTTCAGCTTCTGAAAGCAGCATTTCCAACAAATCATCCCGCTGCACTTTTACGGTGTTGCACCGAACAGTGATCGGCGGAATTGAATTCAGGGCATCACAAAGTTTTGAGCATTCTTTAATTCCGAATCTTGATATCCAGCGCTTGATCAGCCATCGGGGAAAGGATTTTGAAATAGAAAGCGCCAGGGCCGGGTTTTTATTTAAAGAAGGGAAGGGGAGTGTCGCCTTGGACCGGATGGCATTTCTAAGCACCGCGTTGACATATTTTACGACCCATGGCGGGGCAGCATGCTTGGCCATTTCAACGGATGTGTTGACTGCGGCGGAATCGGGAACACGGTCTAAAAAAAATATTTGATACAATCCAAGGCGCAGGATATTTAAGACTTCCGGGGTTATTTTTTCAAGAGGGGTTTTAGAGCGTTGGCGAATGATCCAGTCAATATTCCCGCGCCACCGAAGCGTACCGAAAATCAAGGCGTTTAAAAATTTACGGTCACGGGGTGAGAGTTTTAAGTTTGCATTATCAATGGCGTCGGTGATGATCCGGTCTAAATGATGATGCGTTGGTTGAGATAATGTATTGAGAACCGTGAGAGCAGCATTTCGGGGGATATCGGTCATATCCTGATTTTTTTTCATTTCAGTCAATTCGTTTTATATTTATAAAATCAGGTTTCGGCAATTGTTCTGTTAAGTAGTGTCTGAATAAAAACCTGAAAATTTTTTCAAGTTCAAGGCAGGCAATCAAATCTTAAAACTGGTTTAATCAGAGGAATACTTTTTGTATTTTGAGGATTAAAATTTAAGCCCAACGCAGAAATTAGGAAAATTGGCGGTTTTTGTTCGGGCACTAAGTAAAAACCGTGCCTACCGGGAGATTACGACCTCTTAAAAAATCACTGATATCCATTCGTTTACCGGAAGATCCCTGGATTTCGGTAATCAACAAAACACCATCGCCGGTGGCCACACGCAACTGGTTAGAAAGTCCTTCAACGACCTTGCCTGGTTCCTCAGAGATTTTCATGGATTTAATCTCTGCCTTGTAAATTTTGATTCGTTTATCACCATAAAAAGTATAAGCGCCGGGCCACGGCGTCATACCGCGAATAAACTGTTCGATTTTTTTGGCAGAAAGCGACCAGTCAATGCGGCCGTCTTTTTTAAAAAGCATGGGCGCATATGTGGCAAGGGCATGTTGCTGCGAAATCGGCCGTATGGATTTATCTGCCAGTCCCCTTAACGTATTTTTCAAGACGTCCGCCCCGGCGATGGCCAGCCTGTCATGTAAGGTGGCGGCGGTATCGTCCGGGGAAATGGGGGTCTTTTGGGTCAGAAAGATTTTTCCGGTATCCAGCCCCTTGTCCATCATCATGGTGGTAACACCGGTTTCTGCTTCACCATTGATGATTACCCATTGAATCGGGGCAGGCCCCCGGTATTTCGGAAGCAGGGATGCATGAATATTAATTGCGCCATAGGCTGGAATCTCCAGTATTTTTTTGGGCAACACATGGCCGAACGCCACCACCACAAGCAGATCCGGTACAATTTGTAAAATCTGGTGATAAAATTCATCGGTTTTAACGGATTCAGGCTGAATAACAGGACAACCAAAAGCTTCCGCTGTAACCTTAACCGGTGGGGCGGCCAGCTTTCGACCGCGCCCTTTGGGCTTGTCCGGCTGAGTTACAACCAGAGAGACCTGACACCCATAGTCATTCAGGGCGTTTAAAGAAGGAACAGCAAAATCCGGTGTTCCCATGAAAACCACATTAAACGGTCTGTTCACTTTTTAGCGCCTTTATCCGTTTTTTTTTATACATTTGTCTTTTCAGCACACTAATCCGGTCAATAAACAGGATGCCCTTTAAATGATCGATTTCATGCTGCATAATCACGGATAAAAGTCCCTCAGCTTCAATTTTAATGGGCTTCCCGTTTCTGTCAAGAGCCTCAACAATGACCTGTCCGGACCGTTGGACATTCGCCCGAAAATCCGGAACGCTCAGGCATCCCTCATTTTCAGAGACCATGGATCCTTTGGAAAATATAATTTCCGGGTTAATCATCACCTGAAAATTTCTTTTTTGATCATCTGCCTCCGGGTCATAGACAATGATGCATTTATCAATGCCTGCCTGGATAGCGGCAAGACCGACACCCGGGGCATCATACATGGTTTCAGCCATATTTTCGATGATCGCCTGAATCTGGTCATCAATGTTGGTAACCGGCTTTGTCGGCTGCCTTAAAACAGGGTTTGGATATGTTAAAATGTTTAGTAAAGTCATTTCGGTAACGTAAAAATTAAAGGTTAATAATGAGAAAGGATGTCGCGTCCGGCAAGGATGTCTATTTGAATCTGCCGGGACAGTTCATCAATATTTGAAAATTTTTTTTCCGCCCGGATGCGTTGAATAAAATTGACACGAATATCCTGATCGTATAAATTCTTATTAAAGTCGAGCAAATGAACTTCGATGGTAAATACATGATCGTCAAATGTCGGGCTGTATCCAATATTAGCAACGCCTTTAAAGTGTCCGTCGCGGCACTCAACCGTTACCGCATACACGCCGATTTTCGGGCAGAGTTCATCCACGATATTGATATTGGCCGTTGGAAAACCAAGCAGGCGGCCACCCCGGTTACGACCGCGCCGGACTTTTCCGCGAATCTGGTAATGACGACCCAACAGCGCAACCGCATTTTCAACATCTCCGGTCATGACAATTTTACGAACCTGCGTACTGCTGATCCTTTCGTCTATATTGTGCGAGACCGGAATCCAGTCAGTGACGATGACCTCATATCCGAGTCTGTCGGCATGGTTTTTTAAATATGTTATATTGCCTTCCCGATTTTTCCCAAACGAATAATCTTTTCCAATAATAATTGCCCGGGTGCCGATTTTGTCGACCAGTATTCCCTCAAGAAACTGATCAGCGGATATTTCAGCAAATTCTTTATTAAAAGGGATGCATATCAGTACATCCAGGCCGGTTTTGGCTATCAGTTCCATTTTTTGTTCATACAGGGTAATCAGCGGCGGCGGTGCCTTTTTTTTTAAGACTTTGATTGGGTGCGGTTCAAAGGTGATGGCCACGGACGTCCCATTAATAGATTCCGCTTTTTCAATGACCTGGTGAAAAATCGCCTGGTGGCCTTTATGCACACCATCAAAATTTCCAATAGTTACCACTGGATTTGCAAACGGTTGTTTTATTTCATTTAAATTATTAATTACATTCATTTCAAAAAACACCAAACTTCAATATATTGATCTTGACAGAATTTTGATTAGCATATATATAAAAACTTCTTTTAAATCAATGCTTCTTTTGAAGTTGTGCCGAAGTGGCGGAATTGGTAGACGCGCTAGGTTCAGGGTCTAGTGGGCGCACGCTCGTGGGAGTTCGAGTCTCCCCTTCGGCACCACCTTTTTTAAAGCCTTGCAATCCTTTAGGGATATTGCAAGGCTTTTTTTGTTGGGTGCGGTGGGCGTGCGGATTGATGTAAAATTAGATCTCGGTTGTCTATATAAATTAGGTGATCGGGATTAATAACAGACACGACCGAATATTGAATTGATAACCTTGGATTCAATGAATTATTAAAAACCGCTTGTTTTCCTCATCCGTGTATGAAATTACACATTTTCTTGACTATGAACTTTATTTAACTTATTTTATATATAGAAAAACAATCGCCCTTTAACCAAAAGAGGTGAACTATGGCTTTACGTGTCGCGCCAACCCCATATTTAACGGGTGAAGATGCAAAAAAATTTGAAAGGAAGTTGGAAGAAGGCTTAAAAAAACCAGCCGTCGCTACACCTACGCCTAAACTTGATTCCGCAAAAAAACTTATAAAACGATATGCTAAATGTCAAAAGAAATGAGTTTGAAAGAGATGGTTTTAAATTAAGTCAAGTAAGTGATTATGAAAAATTAAAAGAGTTTGATTGTGATAATAATGATTTAAATGATTATTTTAGAGAAGATGTCATAAAATATCATTCTGAATTGTTATCACAATCATATATAATTCAAAGGGCCACCAATGGAGACGACTTTCCGGTGGCCCTTATTGATTTGTGCAATGATGCAGTAAGGCATGAGAAATTTAAGATTGAAATTCCTATAGATAAGAAAACAGTAGAGGAAAAAACAAAAACATACCCGGCAGTTAAAATAACCCGGTTTGGTGTACAAAAAGAGTTTCAAGGGCTTAATATTGGTACTCATGTGATTAATATGGTTAAAGAATTGTTTTTAACGGAGAACAGGACTGGATGCCGTTTAGTTACAGTTGATGCTTATAAAAATGAAAAAGCGTTAAATTTTTATCAAAAAAATGGGTTTGATTTTTTTACAGAAAAAGATAAAGGCAGAAACACGAGATCAATGTTTTTTGATTTAAAACGTCTCACTCTTTAGCCAACTGCTCACTACAACACCACCCCTTACCCGCCCTGGAAACAGGAGCGGGTTTTTTTGTGTCCCGGTTATCTATATAAACTAGGTGGCCGGGATTTTTTTTGAAAAAAAGATTGGTGTCACATCTTGAATTAAATCATTAGCTGACATATTAAATGGAATGATTTAAGAAATACTCATGAGCAAAGCTGCATAAAAAATTGTTGGAAAATAA
>CAZQLG010000003.1:0-14881 GCA_964594105.1 uncultured Desulfococcus sp.
AACCAAGCGAGCGACAGCGCATACATTTCGGCACAGTTATGCCAGTCATCTGCTTCAGGCAAATTATGATATCCGAACGATTCAGGAACTTTTGGGGCATAGTGATGTCAGGACAACGATGATATATACGCATACGGTAAAGTCTAAAACATTGAAGGAAACCAAAAGCCCGCTTGATTTCTAACCTGAACATAAGGGGTCGTTATAATTTACTAAAAAAGGGGTTACCGTCAACAAACGATAACCCCTTTAAAAAATTCTGGCAGAGGGTAAAGGATTCGAACCTTTGTTAACGGGACCAGAACCCGTCGTGATACCACTACACTAACCCTCTTCAAGTAAAATGTGTCAATAACTTAGCAACGCCCGGCTGTCAAGTCAAATTTTTATTCAATTTCTATTCTATGACCGATGCTTTTTCTATCCATTGAACCGCATCGTAAAGCCTTGAAATCACCTTTTCTTTACCAAGAGCCAGGATCATTTCAAAAATCCCTGGACTGACGGTCTTTCCGGTCAGGGCCACACGGACCGGCTGAGCGACCTTGCCGAACCCAAGCCCGAAATCTGCCATCACCTGCTTAAACATGTCTTCTAAATTTTTTTGATCAAATTCCGTTAGCCCGGATATCCCATCCGCCAGTTGTTTGATTGGTGCCAGAAGATCCGGTTTCAGGAATTTAGCCGCTGCCTTTTCATCATACACCGGTTTTTCCAGAAAATAAAACGCAGCCCCATCCGCCATTTCAATAAATGTTTTGCTGCGCGGCTTGAGTGTTTCAATCACCCCATTTAAATAATCCCCCGGTTCCGCATCAATACCTTTTTCTTTTAAAAACGGCATCAGGTGGACGGCCAGTGATTGGCAAGAAGCGGCGCGAATATGTTCGGCATTGATGGCCAGCAGTTTTTCCGGGTTAAACACGCCGGCGGACCGGCCAATATGCTCAAGATTAAATTTTTCAATCAGTTCTGTGCGGGTAAAAAATTCCTGATCCCCATGAGACCACCCGAGGCGGACCAGAAAATTCACCATGGCATCCGGATGATAGCCCATATCCCGGTACGCGGTAACAGACATGGCGCCATGCCGTTTGCTGAGCCGGGATTTATCATGTCCGAGCACCATGGGAACATGCCCAAAATCCGGAACGTTCGCATCCAGTGCCTGATAAAGCAGGATCTGCTTGGGGGTGTTGCTGATATGGTCATCTCCGCGAATGATGGTATTGATATTCATGGTAATGTCATCCACCACCACTGCCAGATTATACATGGGCGACCCGTCACTGCGGGCAATAATAAAATCATCCAGTTCCGTGTTGGCAAAGGCTATATTTCCCCGGATTTTATCTTCTATGATGGTACTGCCGGTCAGCGGCGATTTGAAACGGACCACGGCGCCTTCCTGCCATTGCAGATTTTTCTCCCGACAGGAACCGTCATATTTTGGCTTTCCACCGCTTTTTTTGGCTTCTTCCCGCATTTTGTCCACCTGTTCCGGGGTACAGGTGCAATAGTAAGCATTTCCGGAAGAAATCAGCCGGTCAATGTATTCCTTGTATATATCCAATCGTTTTGACTGAAAATAGGGTCCCTCATCCCAGTCAATGCCCAGCCACGCCATTGCGTCAAAAATGGCGTCAACCGATTCCTGGGTGGATCGCTGCGAATCCGTGTCTTCTATGCGCAGAACAAACCGCCCATTTGTATGCCGAGCATACAGCCAGTTAAAAATTGCCGTCCGGGCCCCCCCTAAATGAAGATATCCTGTCGGGCTGGGGGGGAAGCGGGTAATGATTGGTTTGTCCATTTATAATACCTTTGATAAAATATTGTTTTTCTAAACTTTTGTTAAAAAAAAATGATTGACGAATCGCTGTCTCGCTGGCAATCAATAGTCTGTAGTCTGTGTCTGACTTTTTAAAAATTTTTGACGTTAACACAAAAGTATAGTAAATACAAGGAACAAAATATGGGAAAACAACAAATTCCCTTGACAAAATGTGCGATTTAACATACTAGTTTTAAAAAATAAAACTTGCCGATAGATAAATAAATAGTTTTAAATTTCAATATATTAGGAGTTAATCATGGCAGTACCAAAGCATCGAGTTTCAAAATCAAGACGTGACAAACGGCGAACACATCAAAAAACAGGCGCACCCAGCGTTACCACCTGTCCGGAATGTGGTGAGGCCAAACTTCCCCATTTCGCATGTCCGGAATGCGGTGTTTATAGAGGCCGAGATATAACAAAAACATCTGAATAATTACATCAAACCTTTTTATTTCCGAAATTAAAAATCAGAATGAATTGATCTCCGACAGGCAACCGACTTGCCATCGGTTTTCGAAGATATTTTTATAAAACCGAATATTTATAAACATGACCAGTGACATCAAACGAACGATTGTTGTGACCGGCGGTTCCAAAGGTATCGGACGAGCCATATGCAAGGCGTTTGCCGCTCCGGGCGTTAGCGTATATTTTAATTTCAATTCCCCGGAAACGACCGGTGAGGATACTGCTAAAGACATATCTGCCGCAGGAGGTGTTGCGAAGGGCATGCGCGTTGATGTCGCCTCGGAAAGGCAAGTCATCGACTTTTTTAACACCGTTTTAGATGAAACCGGCAGAATTGATGTGCTGGTCAATAACGCGGGGATTACAAAAGACACCCTGCTGCTCCGAATGAAAGAAAAAGACTGGGATGATGTAATCCGTGTTAATTTAAAAGGCACGTTTAACTGCACAAAAAAAGCGGCTAAAGCGATGCTGAAACAGCGCGATGGCCGGATTATCAATATCACATCCATTGCCGGGGTGGCAGGAAATCCCGGCCAGGCAAACTATGCGGCTTCAAAAGCGGGAATCATCGGTCTTACAAAAACCGTGGCCAGAGAGCTTGGATCCCGCGGAATCACGGTGAACGCAATCGCACCCGGCTTTATACAAACGAATATGACCGCCGGTTTACCGAAAAAATCAGCGTCGGCAATTATTTCTCAAATCCCTTTAGGCCGTGCCGGCATACCGGAAGACATTGCCGGAGTGGCCTTTTTTTTAGCTTCAAAAAGCGCGGACTATATTACCGGACAAGTTATTCACGTTAATGGTGGGATGTATATCTAAATTAATGGAGAAAACTTTATGAAAATTGAAGAAAAAGTCAAAAAACTTATTGCGGAAAAATTAGACGTTGATATCCGCGACGTTGTCCCGGAAGCGTCACTTATTGATGACCTCGGCGCGGATTCTCTTGCGATTGTTGAATTAATCATGACCATGGAAGAAGATTTCGACATTGAAGTCCCGGATGAAGACGCTGAAAAACTGGCAACGGTCAAAGAAGCAATTGCTTACATTATCGAAAAAACATAGAATCCGACCCATTACACCTCGGAATCGGAACAGATATCAGGGACGAATAATTTTATGGAAAGCACAACATCAATTGTTATGGGCAGCGACCATGCCGGTTATGCATTAAAAGAATTTATCAGGCAATACCTGACCGATTCAAATTTTGAAGTTAAAGACTGCGGCACATTCAGCGAAGATCCCGTCGACTATTCAGACTTCGGCATTGCCGTTGCCGCCAAGGTTGCCGCCGGTGATTTTAATCGTGGAATTCTGATTTGCGGAACCGGGCTGGGTATGTCCATGGTGGCCAACCGTTTTAAAAATGTACGGGCGGCCCTGTGTAACAACCTTTTCTCAGCCATTATGAGCCGACGTCATAATGATGCCAATCTCCTTGTTTTAGGTGGCCGGGTCATTGGCACAGAACTCGCAAAAGAAATCGTTCGTGTCTGGCTTGAAACGCCCTTTGAAGGCGGCCGTCATAAAAAACGAATTGAAAAATTTGACACGATAAAAACCGATGCCGTTTAAGCACTAAATACGCTCTGAGGAGAAGCGACTGTTGGATGTTAAAGAAATCGAAAAAGTAGACCCGGCAATAGCAGATGCTATCTCCCGGGAATATGATCGACAGAAAAATACACTGGAGCTGATTGCATCGGAAAATATTGTCAGTCCGGCAGTCATGGCTGCCCAGGCCAGTGTCATGACAAACAAATATGCCGAAGGATATCCCGGCATGCGGTATTACGGTGGTTGTGAGAATGTCGATATCGCTGAAACAAAAGCGATTGAACGCGCAAAAACCTTATTTGGGGCGGATTATGCCAATGTTCAGCCGCATTCCGGTTCCCAGGCCAATATGGCTGTCTATTTTGCGCTGCTGGAACCCGGAGATACCATTTTGGGAATGGATCTAACCCATGGCGGCCACCTGACCCATGGTGCAGCTGCCAGTTTTTCCGGCAAATTGTTTCACTTTATTCATTATGGCGTGGCAAAAAAAACCAACACCATTGATTATGACCGGCTGGCCGAACTGGCCAAAAAACATCAGCCAAAAATGATTGTGGCCGGCGCCAGTGCCTATCCAAGATTTATTGATTTTAAAAAATTCCGGGATATTGCCAAATCAGTGAACGCATATCTGATGGTTGACATGGCCCACATTGCCGGTCTGGTTGCCGGCGGCGTTCATCCCTCACCAGTACCATTTGCGGACGTTGTCACCTCAACCACTCACAAAACCCTCCGGGGTCCCCGGGGCGGTTTGATTCTGGCCAGTAAAAAACTGGGTAAACAGTTAAACAAGGAAATTTTCCCCGGAATCCAGGGCGGTCCGCTAATGCATGTCATTGCGGCCAAAGCAGTAACCTTTAAACTGGCTTTAGACAATTCGTTCAAAATATATCAGAAACAGATTGTTAAAAACGCTTCAACGCTTGCCGGTTTTTTGATGGACAACGGCATCCGTCTTGTATCCAACGGGACCGACAATCACATGATGCTGGTTAATTTAAGCGATCTCAATATCACGGGAAAAATGGCTGAACAAAAACTGGAGCACGCCGGTATCACCGTTAATAAAAACACCATTCCGTTTGATACACAAGGCCCTTTTGTGACCAGCGGCATTCGTATCGGCACACCGGCCGTCACCACTCGGGGGATGAAAGAAACAGAAATGAAGCAGATCGGCGGATTGATCGTCGATGTCTTAAAACAGCCGGATAATGAAAAGGTGATCCGCCAGGTAAAAAAAAACGTCACTAAACTATGTGCCGGTTTCCCACTTTTTTCATAGACTGACTGAGCAGGAGACCGACTAAAAAAAATTAATAAAAATAATACCTGGTTCTTTATAATATCTGAGGAAAAAAATATATGACCGCAGAACACCGTCCGACCTGGGAAGAATATTTCATGGATATTGCCCTTCTGGTGGCTAAACGCTCCACTTGTCTAAGGCGGGCTGTTGGCGCATTAATCGTCAAGGATAAGCGCATCCTTGCCACCGGTTATAATGGTGCCCCCACCGGCATTCGTCATTGCGCAGAAGTCGGCTGCCTGCGTGAAGCCATGAAAATTAAATCCGGCCAACGGCATGAACTCTGCCGGGGCATTCATGCTGAACAGAATGCCATCATCCAGGCGGCATATCACGGCGTTCAAATCAAAGGCGCAAGTTTATACTGTACCAACCTTCCCTGTTCCATATGCACCAAAATGATTATCAACGCCGGTATTAAAAAAATATATTACCAGGAGGGCTATGCAGATGAACTCTCCAAGGACATGCTTGCAGAAACGAAAATTGAGGTTATTCAGCTCGGGAAAGCAACCATACAATCCCCCTTATCAGAATAGAAAAGGATAGCAGACAATGAAATGCCCCTATTGCCGTGAAAACAACAATAAGGTAATCGATTCCAGACTCAGCAAGGATGGCAATGCGATCCGGCGGCGCCGAGAATGTATATCCTGCAAGCGGCGTTTTACCACCTATGAGACCATTGAAGATATTCCGCTCATGATCATTAAAAAGGACAAACGCCGGGAAGTTTTCAGCCGGGACAAAGTGCGGTCAGGTCTCCAGAGAGCCTGTGAAAAACGGGAAATCAGTATGAATGACATCGAGTCGTATGCTGAAGAATTGGAACGGGATCTGAGAGAATCGGAAGAAAAGGAAATCCCTTCCACTATTATCGGGGAAAAAATAATGCGAATTCTGCACAGCCTTGATAAAGTCGCCTATGTGCGGTTTGCTTCCGTGTATCGGGATTTCAAAGATGTCACTGATTTTGAAAATGAACTTAAAACATTAAAATAATTTTTTGCGCCCAAATTCAATTTATTAATTTAACGAGTTAAGAAATAATTAAAAATTTACTTGAAATGGTTTCGCAAAAAATTTTGCGAAACCATTATATTTTTGCGGTCGTTACAAAAATAAACAAACGACCGCTTTTTTAAATTATCAAACAGGGTATTTTGACATTTCACATATCCTTACTTATTATTTAATCTTATATAAAAATTATATTCCGTAGAATCGGACCATCGGATTGAGGGCCATGAACGACCATGATTACATGAAAATTGCATTGGCACTGGCGGCAAAGGGAAAGGGATATACATCCCCGAATCCAATGGTCGGCGCGGTGGTGGTGAAAAACGGGAAGATTGTCGGCAAAGGCTGGCACGAAAAAGTCGGCGGCCCCCATGCAGAGGTCAACGCCATAGATGATGCCGGTGACCAGTCGAAGGGCAGCACGATCTACGTGACATTAGAACCCTGCAATCACCAGGGGCGCACCCCACCCTGCACCCAAAAAATCCTTTCCGCCGGCATTAAACATGTGGTGATGGCAATGAAAGATCCGAATCCGGATGTCAGCGGTGGTGGCGCCGACTTTTTAATTCAAAATAATATCTCTGTAAAATCAGGCATTTGTGAATCCGAAGCCCGGCGTTTAAATGAAAGCTTCATTAAATATAGCACCACAAAACGACCGTTTGTGACATTAAAATGCGCAGCCACGCTCGACGGCCGGATTGCCACACGAACGGGTGATTCCAAATGGGTCACCGGCGCAGCATCCCGGAAATACGTTCATGAACTGCGCCATGAAACGGATGCGATCATGGTCGGGGTCAATACGGTAAAAACAGATAACCCCAGCCTGACAACGCGGCTGGACGATATAAAAGGCGTGGATCCCATCCGGATTGTTTTGGATACAAAGCTCTCCATACCGGAGAATTCAAAATTATTGCAGATCCCATCCGGCTCTGATACGTTAATCATTACAGGTAATTCGCAATCATCGACAAAGCGTAAGGCCATCGAGAACTTAGGCGTTAAAATCGTTCACGCAACACTTAAAGACGGCCGGATTGATTTGGGAACCCTGATAGATCAATTAGGGAAAATGGGCATCACCAGCCTTCTGGTTGAAGGCGGCGCGCAGGTGGCCGCCTCTGCCCTGCAGGCTAAAATTGTGGATAAGATTAATTTTTTTTACGCGCCCAAAATTTTGGGCGGAGACGACGGTGTGCCCATGTGCAGCGGGACCGGGCCGGATTTGATGGCCCAGAGTCTTCCCGTCAACAACATCAGCATCAGACAGTTTGACAATGATGTCATGATCGAAGGATATTTAAACTAATATGTTTACAGGCATCATCGAAAGCTTGGGAAAAATAACCGGTATCCGGTCGGCCGGTGAAGGCAAACGGCTCGCCCTTCATGCGGATTTCCCCTTAACGGATTCTAAAATCGGCGACAGCATTGCTGTCAACGGCGCCTGCCTGACCGCCGTCATGATTTCAAAATCACGGTTTGAAGTGGATGTATCACCGGAAACCCTTGATAAAACAACATTAAAAAATATTAAAATCAATGACCGAGTCAATATCGAACGGGCATTGCGATTATCAGACCGCCTGGACGGACACCTGGTATCCGGTCACATAGATGGTACCGCCCGAATTACCCATAAAACCAGACAGGCAAACGCCATTTTGGTCGGGTTCTCTGTTGAGCCATCCCTGGCCCGCTACATGATTACCAAGGGGTCTGTTGCTATCGACGGCATCAGCCTGACCATCAATGACTGCGACCTTCAAAGTTTTGAGGTCAGTATTATTCCCCACACAGCCGACATTACCACCATCGGCAGCAAATATGTCGGTGACGCCGTTAACATCGAAACCGATATGATCGGTAAATATGTGGAAAAATTTCTTACAAACAAAATAAATCCGGAAAAAAATAAATCCGGAAAAAAACCGGTGGATATGGAATTTTTATTGAAAACCGGATTTATTTAAACCATAAAAAATAAATAATATTATAATATTAATCAAATTCAAAACATCCGGATTCACGATAAATGTCTTACCCTATTTCCGGTGTTTGAGCATATTTAAGGAGAAAAGAGTAACATGTCACATTTAAGCATTGAAGAAGCAATCAGAGACATTAAAGAAGGAAAAATGGTTATCCTGGTTGATGATGAGGACCGGGAAAATGAAGGTGACATCACCATTGCGGCAGAAGCCGTCACACCGGAAGCCATTAATTTCATGGCCATCCACGGCCGGGGCCTCATATGCCTGTCATTAACAGCAGATGCCGTTGAAAAACTCGAACTGCCGATGATGGTTCACGAAAACACATCGCAATTTAAAACCGGTTTTACCGTTTCCATCGAAGCACGACATGGCGTGACAACCGGTATTTCAGCCGCAGACCGGGCCACAACAATTCAAACAGCCATAGCAGATGATGCAAAACCGAAGGATATTGCCCGCCCGGGTCATATTTTTCCTTTACGCGCCAGAAAAGGCGGCGTTATGGTTCGCACCGGCCAGACAGAAGGCTCTGTCGACCTGGCCCGCCTGGCCGGCCTCAAACCGGCCGGCGTGATTTGTGAAATAATGGATGAGGACGGAACCATGGCCCGCATGCCGTCTCTGGAAAAATTTTCCGAAAAACATGGCATCGGCATCTGCACCATTGCCGACCTGATCGCGTACCGGATGCGCACGGAATCCTTTGTTCACCGGGCAGTGGAAGCAAATGTCCCCACCACCCATGCCGGAAAATTTAAAGTCATTGTTTATGAAAATGATCTGGAAAATTTTCAGCATATTGCCCTGGTTAAAGGCGAAATTGACCCGGAAAAATCGATTCTTGTCCGGGTCCATTCGGAATGTCTGACCGGCGATATTTTCGGTTCCCTCCGGTGCGACTGTGGTGAACAGCTTGGCCGGGCCATGCAAATGATGGAAGAAGAAGGAAGCGGCGTGCTTCTCTATGTACGGCAGGAAGGCCGCGGTATCGGCCTGGTCAACAAATTAAAAGCTTACAATCTTCAGGATGAAGGATATGATACGGTTGAAGCCAATGAAAAACTTGGATTCAAGGCTGACTTAAGGGATTATGGCATCGGCGCCCAGGTTCTGGCTAATCTGGGGGTTAAAAAAATGCGACTGATTACCAATAACCCCAAAAAAATAGTGGGCCTGGAAGGGTATGGCATCAGCGTTGTTGAGAGGGTTCCCATTCAGACGGAACCGACCGATCAGAACCGATGCTATCTTGAATGCAAACGATTAAAAATGGGACATTATCTTAATATTGATACAACCCCGTAACTGATAAGAAAAAGGAATACCTATGTCAAACATCATCGAAGGGAATCTACTTGCCGAAGGGAAGCGGTTTGCGCTGATCGTCGGTCGTTTTAATGACTTTATCTCGGAAAAACTGCTTAGCGGCGCACTCGATGCATTGATTCGGAGCGGTGCCGAAGATGAAAATATTGATATCGTAAAAGTTCCTGGTGCATTTGAAATTCCGCTGGTCGCTAAAAAACTGGCCGCCAAAAAATACGATGCCATCATCTGCTTAGGCGCTGTTATCCGAGGGGCCACACCCCATTTTGACTATGTCAGCGCGGAAGTCTCAAAAGGGATTGCGATGGTGGGCTTAGACGCTGAAATACCTGTTATTTTTGGCGTTATCACCACTGACACCATTGAACAGGCCATTGAACGGGCCGGAACTAAAGCCGGCAACAAAGGCTGGAGTGCCGCCATTGCAGCCATTGAAATGGCCAACCTGATGGGGGCGATTGAGGGACAAAAATAACATTTATGGGAACTCGCCGCAAATCAAGAGAACTGGCCATGCAGGCACTCTTCTGCATAGATACGCTGAAAAATGAATCAGATGAATTACTGGAAGGGCTTTCCGGAATATTAAAGCTGGCGCCTGATACACAAAGATTTTACATGACGTTGATCAAAGGCGTTATTGATAACAAATCCCGGATTGACCAGCTCATTGAACAATTTTCCAACAACTGGAAAATCAACCGAATGGGTTGCGTGGATCGCAACATTCTTCGCATAGCCACATATGAACTGTTATACTGTCTGGATATACCACCGAAAGTATCGATCAACGAGGCCGTAGATATTGGCAAACTATACGGCACGGAAGAATCCGGATCATTTATCAACGGGATTCTTGACAGCATATATCAGCAAGAAATTTCTAAAAATAAAAAAGATGAAAAATCGGATTAATACGAAAAACCCCTAACACCAGAAAGACAAGGAGTTAACCCTATGGAACAACGCAAAATTTTTTTAAGTGAGGATGAAATGCCCCGGCAATGGTATAATATTCTTGCTGATATTAAAATGAATCCTCCGCTGGGACCGGACGGCAATCCCGTCACCCCGGAGCAGCTTGCCCCGGTCTTTCCGATGAACCTGATCGAACAGGAAGTCAGCACCGAGCGCTGGATTGATATCCCGGAACCGGTACTGGATGCATTAAAAATATGGCGCCCTTCCCCGCTTGTACGGGCCAGAAATCTTGAAAAAGCGTTAGACACCCCGGCCAGAATATATTTTAAAAATGAAAGTTTAAGCCCCCCGGGAAGTCATAAACCGAATACAGCGGTAGCCCAGGCATATTACAATAAAGAATTCGGTATCAAAAAAATCACAACGGAAACCGGCGCCGGGCAATGGGGCAGCGCATTAGCCTTTGCATGCGCCCTGTTCGGCCTTGAGTGTAAAGTATACATGGTACGGGTCAGCTTTGACCAGAAACCGTACCGAAAATCTATGATGGCCACCTGGGGCGGAAACTGCATTGCCAGCCCAAGTCCTTATACAAAAGCCGGACGTGATGCTTTAGAACGGGACCCGAACACCCCGGGTAGCCTGGGCTGTGCTATCAGCGAAGCTATTGAAGAAGCCGTATCCGATGAAAGCGGACAAACCCGATACTCTTTGGGAAGCGTTCTCAATCATGTCATGTTACATCAGACCATTATCGGCCTTGAAGCAAAAAAACAGATGGAAAAAATCAGAGAATATCCGGATATTATTATCGGCTGTGCGGGCGGTGGAAGTAATTTCGCGGGTCTGTCCTTTCCGTTTGTGCGCGATAAAATCAACGGCAAAGAAATTGAAATATATCCCGTGGAACCCACTGGTTGCCCGACATTGACCAAAGCACCATTTGTTTATGACCACGGGGATACGGCCGAATATACACCCCTGTTGCCCATGCACAGTCTCGGGCATGCATTTATGCCGCCCCCGATTCATTCCGGCGGCCTGCGATATCACGGCATGGCCCCCACCGTCAGCCAACTGGTGAATGAAGGGATTCTCACCCCAAGATCCGTCAAGCAGAAAGAAGTTTTTGAGGCCGGTATCCTTGTTGCCAGGACCGAAGGCATCATTCCTGCCCCGGAAACCAATCATGCCCTGGCGGCAGTTATTGAAGAAGCAAAAAAAGCCAAGGAAGAAGGCAAGGAAAAGGTCATTCTGTTTAACTGGAGCGGTCATGGACTGATAGACTTAACGGCTTACGACAACTATCTTGCCGGCAACATAAAAGACATTGTGCTGTCTGACGAAGAAAGGATAGAGTCCGAAAAAATCTTTGCCAATTATCCGAAACCACAATCTTTGAAAAGCAAATAAGTAAAGGAAATTGTTAAATGTCAGACCAACCGATAGAAGACCTGGAACGGCGCTGCCCGAGACTGGGCAGCCCCATTCCCTTTCGTTACTGCCTCATCAGCGGTGAGGATGATGCCATTTGCTGGAAAATTCTGGACTGCTGGTGGGAAACGTTTGATGTGGAGGGCTATTTAAAAAAAAACATGCCGGAAGCGGAATTTAATCATTTAATGGCCACTGCGGATAAACCAAAGAATAAAGTCAGCAGTATTATTGACATCATTGAAAAAGCGAAAAAAAGGTAGAAGGTGGAAGGTTTAATTTAAACGTTATGCGATGGTTGATATATCACCCTTCAGTCTATTTACCTTTTTAAAATTATTAAAATAGTAGGAGAACCCCATTGATTATCAAAACCCTCACCGTGGGACCAATTATGGCTAACTGTTTTATCGTTGGATGTGAAAACACAAAATCAGCCGTGGTGATTGATCCGGGCGATGAAGCAGATAAAATTCTCATGACCCTGGCCGAATCACAGCTGACGGTCAAGTACATTATCAACACCCACGGCCATTTTGACCATGTGGGCGCTAATAAAAAAATGAAAGAAGTTACCGGGGCAGAAATCCTGATTCATGCCGCAGATGCAGATATGCTGGAACAAATATCTATGGCTTCTCAGGCTTTTGGAATATCCGTGGAAAATTCCCCGCCTGCGGACCGGACTATCGGAGAAGGTGATCAAATAACGTTTGGGGATATTACATTAAATGTCATTCATACGCCCGGACATTCTCCGGGCGGCATCGCCCTGTCTGCTGACGGGGTTGTTTTTGTGGGCGACTCATTGTTTTACGGGTCCATCGGCCGGACGGATTTCCCGGGTGGGGACTATAACACCCTGATATCCAGTATTAAAAATAAACTCTTCCCGTTAGGCGATGAGGTTGTGGTATATACCGGCCACGGCCCTGAAACCACCATCGGCCAGGAAAAACGGATGAATCCATTTTTAAAATAATCTGGTTTTAAAATAATCTGGTTATCCACTTTAATGAAGATGCTCTCGTAAAAAGTCTTGAGATGGCTAAGTTAAAAGCTCCGTATACAAGGCGTAGTGGTTTTTCAGACGCCCAAATCCATCCTTACGAATTACCATTATTGCCGGTGGAACAAATGGTAGGTCGGGATTCCATTCCCGACAAAAATCATCCGTTAATTGCCGGGTAAAAAACCCGGCCTACATTGCAACAGTTATTTTTCTCAAACAGTGGTGATTCGTCACCATGAAAAGCTTTTTACGACGCCATCATTATTTAAAAATAAAAAATCCACTGGCAATCACCGCAAGGACCACCCCGCCCCATAAAATCACCTGGCTGAGTGACAGCCCCGGGTCTTGCGTGCCTGAGTCCGATTGTGAGACAAATGATGACGGCTTGACACCTGAAATATCTGACTGATCGTTCTCGATTCCGGCGCGCAATCGGGTCATCTGCTCAACACTCAGAACCGTTGTTCCGTCAAAATCATCCGGCGAAACACCGCCGCTATGATTGTTTGAGGTGTCATCCATTTCAATTGTCACCCGCATAGAAAACTTGCCGAGATTAATGACATCATGACTCTTTAATGTGGCTTCATTAATCTGCATGTCATTTACAAAGGTGCCATTGGTACTGCCCATATCCTTGACGATATAAGGACCGCCGATGGATCTCTCAATCCTCGTGTGTTGACGCGAAATCCCGCTGTTATCAATAAAAATATCCGCCGACGGGATACGACCGATCTCCACCACATCCTGCGTAAAAGTATACGTCTTCAGGATGTTATCTTTGATAGCCAGATCGATTTTCATTACCTGATCGTTGCGCATTGATTGCTCTCCAAGGTAATATGCTACTTGAATTATAGCTTATAGCATATGAATTGTTATCATTTCATTTAATATAAGATGAAGAATGTATCACTTCATTTGCGAACCACTATAGGAAGGGAATGAATTTTTTATCTTAGGGGATATTATACGGTATTATTTTTTTTTATGTCAAGTTTTATCCTGTACTTCCCTTTTATCTGACATGAATCACAGCGCATAAATATGATTGATATTTCACCCAATATGCGATAATCATACAATTGAATGATGCGCATAATTCTGTTATTTCAAATAATAAATCAGATCATCCTCAGGTATGGAATATGAATTATTTAAAATATGGTTTCAGCACCCATGTGGGGAACGTTCGCTCTCACAATGAAGACTATTTTCGTACCGAGCCTGAATTGGGGCTTTGGGTTATTGCAGACGGTATGGGCGGCCATAAAGGCGGTGAAACCGCATCTACCATTGCCGCCGACTTTATTGTTGATAAGACTAAAAAAGGGGAACCGTTAAAAAAATCCATTGCACAGGCACACCACGCCATTTTACAGGCGAGCAAAGAAGGCAAAGGGCCGGAAGGGATGGGAACAACAGTTGTCGCCCTTAAAATAAATAATAATGACTATGAGATTGCGTGGGTGGGTGATTGCCGGGCATATTTATGGGACGGCATTACGCTGAAACAATTAACAAAAGATCATTCTTACGTCCAACACCTTGTCGATACCGGTGTCATATCCGCCAGCGAATCTGCCGGCCATCCCTACCAGGATGTCCTTATTCAAGCACTGGGGGCGACGGATATCAAAGACGTGAATGTTGAAACAATTAACCATGAATTTCATCAAAAAGAACAAATTCTGCTATGCAGCGATGGCCTTACCAAGGAAATTTCGGACCGGGGCATTGCCGATGCACTGTCCCTTGAATTAGATGAGCAGAAGAAAGTGGATCTATTGATCCGGACGGCCTTAAAAAATGGTGGAAAGGATAATATCTCCGCCATACTGATTTCTGCAGATGATAATGCCCCTGCCAGAATGCCGGCGGACGATACGGTACCCATCAATACGGAAGAATTAATGTCGGCAGACGATACAGTGCCCATCAATACGGAAGAATTAATG
>CAZQLG010000003.1:14981-29768 GCA_964594105.1 uncultured Desulfococcus sp.
GGAAGAATTAATGTCGGCAGACGATACAGTGCCCATCAATACGGAAGAATTAATGTCGGCAGGCGATACGGTGCCCATCAATACAAAAAAATTAATGCCACCAACCGATTTTTTAAAAAAACTGCGATCCTGGCTGAAACGGACCGTTCAAAATTTTTTAAACCAAATAAAATTAGTCTGATACGAATTCTATGATTGATATTCCCAATTACGAAATCGGCAAACTGGCCGGTCGCGGCGGTGTTGCTGAAGTATATCTGGCAAGGCATAAACTGCTGGATCGAACGGTTGCCATAAAAGTTATTTCTCCCGCACATGCCGATGATCTGGCGGACAAACGGTTTCTAAAAGAAGCCAAAGTGGTTGCCGGACTCCGCCACCCGAATATTGTATCCATTTATGATGTCGGCGTTTACGAAAATAAATATTACATCATCATGGAATACCTGGAGGGCGGTGACCTTAAACAAAACATTCAGCGGAACCTGTCCATTCCACAAAAACTTAAAATCTTACGTCAAATCACCTCTGCACTGGACCATGCGCATGATAACGGGTTTGTTCATCGCGATATCAAATCCCAAAATATCATGTTTCGTGCCGACGGCACGGCGGTTCTCACAGACTTCGGTATTGTCAAAGATCTGACAGCGGATTCAGGATACACGCTGGATGGAACCAGTATCGGCACCCCCCATTATATGAGTCCGGAGCAGGCTCAGGGAACGGGCGTTGACTGGCGAACGGATATCTACAGCCTGGGTGTTACTTTTTATGAAATGCTCACGGGATCTGTCCCCTATAATGCAGATTCTGCTATTGCCGTCGCCCTCAAGCATATTAAAGATCCGGTTCCCCGGCTACCGGAACAATTTGCCAGCTTTCAACCGCTCATTGATAAATTAATGGCCAAAAAGCCAGAGGACCGATTTCAGTCTGCCCATGACCTGCTTCGTGCCATCGGCGAGCTGGATGGTGAAGGTGTTTCGGCTGAGACCGTCATCCTGAGACACAAATCCGCCCGCAGGGTGAACCTCGCCAATATTCTTTTCGGTGTGGTCGTTGGGTGTTTCATCGGCGGAATCATTTTCCTGGGCCAACCATACTTAGAACGTTTCATGGATCAACAAAAAATATCTAATGCCAGCCCCCCGTCCGCAAAGACCCAACCGGATAAACCACTAGTCAGGGAATCGAAAAAACCGTTTCTGGATGTGATCAAGCAAAACTGGACAAGCGCTTACGATGCAAAGCAGTTGACTGACTTAATCGTAAAAAAGGATTATTCAGAAACGCTCAATTACATTTCCCAAATTCGGAAAGAAATTCCGAAAACGGGCAACGAAATGATGCAAAAAGCGAATCAGTTTCTGGAATCAAAGCAGTATATGAATGCCGGTGATATTTACAACACCATTTTGTCCGTTGACCCGCAGAACGAGGCAGCCCTGATAGGACTGCTTTATGTGGCCGTTGAAAAACAGCAGGCAATCGCAACCAATCACCATCCATCGATTGCAGAATATAACACCCTACTGGTATTATTAAACAAAGCAATAGACAACACCGATTCACAATATTTCAAACATTTAAAAATTGCGTCTGTGGAATCTGTTTATGAATCCGCCAGCAACCAACTGAGACAACAGCAGTTTCAAGAGGCTGAGCAATGGGCGAAAACTGGATTAAAAAATGCGCCGGATCATTTGCGACTCAAGAAACTCGGTTATCTCATCCAGGCCCAAATCGCCTTTAATGAAGAGCGTCTGACGTTGCCGGATCAGGATAATGCCCTGGCCTATTATCAAAAGGTGCTGCAGATAGATCCGGATGATCAGGGTGCCAGACGAGGCATCGCCCGCATTATTGACAAGTATAAAGCCATGGCATTGGCCGCTCAGGGAAAAAATAAATACAGTAAGGCCGCCCAGCTGATCGCAAAAGCCCGATCGATCGCCCCAAACGACACGGATTTACAGATAACGGAGTGGCTTATCTTAGGTGACAGGTATGCTTCAATTGGACAGTTCAATACGCCTAAAAATGAAAATGCCCGGTATTTTTATCAAAAAGTTCTGGCACAATCGACTCAAAACAAACCGGCAATCTTGCGAATCGCTGAACTTGACGTGCTCATTCCGCTGTATCAGGTGCGTCAGGCAAATGTGCTTTCTAAAAAAATATCTGTCTACAAAACCCTGCTTTCAGAACTGGATGCTGCCATTGCCGAACATGGCCCGGAAAATATGGCGGATTTAACGCATCAGGTGATTGACCAGATAAAAGAAGACATGCAAAATCAAAAAAAACAGAAGCAGGCTATTCCGGCAGAATTCATGGCGCTGATATCCAGTCATTTTCCTGACGAAAATGAAATTTTTAATACACAATATGAAATATTGATTGCAAAAGGAGATGAGCGCACTTCGGAAACAAAGAAAGCGGCATATTATTTAAAAGCCCTGGAACTAAACCCAATCCCTCTCCCTGCAAAAGAAAAAATTGAAACGGTTGCACGCGATCTGGACAAGCAGAGAAAAACAAATGATGCAATAACTGTTTTGAAACAGGCCATGGATATCGCTCCAGAACATGTACCGTTTCAGAAAATGTTCCAAACGATCAAAAAGCTTCAGGATACAAACGCGAAAATCTTCACCTTGCTGTTAAAAATCAAACGGATACAGCCGTTGCCGGAAAAAGTTGATCTTTATAACGCGGTATTCTCAAAGCTAAAATCCGCCATCAAACAGTTTGGCCAAAAAAAAATAAAACCCTTGAAAAAGGATGTAACCAACCAGATTAAATCCGATATTTCCGCCAGAAGGAACAGCCGGCAACCAATCCCGATAGAATTTATGACCCTGGTCGAAAATTATTTTCCCGAATTGAACGAGTATGTGGTCAATGCCCAATATACAATATTGCTTGAAAATGGCGATAAAAGCGCCTCAAAACAGCAAAAAGCAGAATATTATCTAAACGCTTTGACATTAGATAAAAAACGGGAAGAAGCGAAAAACAGCATCCTGCGTCTTGCCAACAATATGGATAAAAATCAAAACAATGAAAACGCGGTGGCGATTTTACACAAAGCGATGGCGATTTCACCAAATGATTTGATATTTAAAGAATTATTTGACAACATCAAACGCATCGTTGAAGTGTTTGCTACTGATTCCGGGTGCTCAAAAGAGAATAAAATTACCCAGGCACTGGTTTCCATTGAAAATCTGAGCCTTTGCATTCACTATAAAAACCTGGCTCCTGACAGCGTCGTTAATGTTGTTATAACTCAAAAAAATGGTCAGGCCATGGAAATTCCTGTGGTCTTAAATGAGCGTTCCGGCACTAAACTAATAGACATAATCGCACCAATCGAAGGGTTTTCACTTGGCGAACACGCGATTGCAGTTCGGCAAAACAACAAAATATTATCAGAAACACGGATACAATTAATTCCCAAACGGAGGTAATGTTTATGAGATGGATATTTCTGTTTCTCTTGATTGCAATGACAACCATCGGATGCGCTGCAAATTGCCAAAATGTTCAACAGCAGTTGAATACATGTCAGGCAACACTTGCAGACCAGGACTTTATCAACAAAAAACAGAAATCAACAATCCGGCAGAAAGATCAGAAGATCACTGAACAAAATGAATCCATTGAAAAAATGGGCGTCGATATTGCCGAATTACACAGGCGGTTAAATATCAGCTCCAATGAAAAGGGACGATATGGTGAACGCATCAAGAACATCGCGTCATCGGTCAGGGAATACATCAGACAGCAAATGAAAGACAATCGTAATTTTCTTACCGGCATTGCCTTAGAAGACTTTATCGGTAATGAGTTAATCGAAAGAGCCCATGCCGGTGACGAGAAAATGCTTATTGTTAACATGGCCCACCCCATTCCCAGCGGCGGGCAAATCAATGGTGTCGGCGGATATTTTTCAGCTTCAGCAGACATTGCCATTAAATTACTCCGTCCGGTTGGCAATGATTATATTGTCATCTACGACAAACAGATACGGGTTGAGGCCACAGAACCCGGTAAAAAATACATTGATTTTGACAGCCCGTTTATTGCCAAGAAAGGGGATGTGATTGCCTACTATTTTCCTGGGCCTGTCAATGTACCGTATGACAGCGATATCGGCACAAATACATATTCACCCATGGAATCTAATAAATATGCACACGGAGATCGGATCGCAGCTGATGACATTTGGCATTCCGATCTGATCAAAAGAAAGTATTCTTTAAATTACTATGGCATTTTTTACACACGGGTTGATTCAAAATAATCAAAAATTAAACCCAATAATGATTGAATAAAAATAACGAAATGCCCCAGCAAACAAAACATGTAACACTATTATTCGCCGACATTTCTAAAAGTTCTACTATTTATGAACGATTGGGCGATCAGGCAGCGCAGAAAATTGTCGCAACGATACTGAATTGCCTGACTGATTGGGCGGTTAATTTTGAAGGGAAAGTCATCAAGACGGTTGGCGATGCGATTATCGCAACTTTTCCCTCAACCGACAACGCCATTAAAGCCGCTAGATCAATGCAACTGGCAATGACAGACGACTGTAACCCGCGCCTTCAGATCAACATACATATCAACATACATATCGGCATTCATTATGGCCCGGTTGTTATTGACAATGAAGATATTTTTGGCGATGCGGTCAATGTTGCCTCTCGGGTCGTTGATTATGCCAATCCGCGTCAAATTGTCGCCACCCGGGCGGCGGTGACCAACCTGCCGGAGGACGCCAGCCATTTTACAAAATACATCACCAAAATAACGGCCAAAAATATTTCCGGAGAAATAGAACTGTTTGAAATCATCTATGAAGACCAAAACACGACAATGGTGATTGATTGCCGGGAACTTTCCAAAGCCATTTGCTCGAGTCTCTATTTGATGAGAAATGGACAGGAAATTATTGTGGATGTTCAAAAACCGGTAGTATCCGTTGGACGCGAAGATTTTAATGATATTATCATTCAATATTCATGGATTTCCAGAACCCACGCATATATTGAAAACCGAAACGGCGTGTATATGATAAAGGACAAAAGCACCAACGGGACATTTATATATCCACAAAATGCCGACCCCATATACGTCAATAAGGGGGAACATCTGCTGTCCGGAAAAGGTGTCATTATTTTTGGGAGGGAAAAAGAAAACAAAACAGACAATGCCCTGACAGACACAATCGAATATGACATCAAGTAACAATAAAACCGGGTTTCAAAAATTTTTATTGGCGATTCATATAAATTAAAAAAGGCATCTTAGCTGATCCAGCAAGATGCCTTTTATTTTCAAGACAGTTACGAAGAAACGGTTTTCAACCGATCTAAAAAGTCACCCACCGCACGGAACACCCTTTCCGCCTGGTCACCGTTGATAATGCCGTGACGATCATAATTGACCATCAGGTATTCTTTATCTTTGACCCCCAGTTTCTCAAAAATTTTTAATGATCCGTCCGGGTTGACAACCGGATCACCAAGTGACTGTACCACAAGGGCAGGTACTGAAATTTTAGTCAGCTTTGGCTCCACCTGATCCATCAGACGGTCCAGCTCGATGATTCCGGATATTGGGTTGCGGACATAATTAATTTGGGGATTTTCCGGATGGTTCTCAACAAATTCCTTTTTTGCAGCGCCCACATTCAATTTCCCCATCAACTTGTTCCAGAGGTTCACTGCCGGGACAAACCGGGCTGAAAAATCCTGAAGTTTGAACGGCGGCGATATGGCAAAAACACCGGCCAGATTGTTCACCCGCGAAGCAATATCCAGGGCCAGACCGGCACCGGTGGAAAAGCCGCCGACAACCACCTTGCGACACATTTTATTCATAATCACATATCCCTCCTCAACCGACGCCACCCATTCCATGTATGTGCACATTGCCAGGTCTTCCGGAGAAGTCCCATGACCTTTTAATCGGGGTGCATAAATCCGGTATCCCCGCCCCCCTAAGTATTCCGCCAGGGCGCGGACTTCCAAGGGGGCAGCCATATATCCATGAATCAATACCACACCGATATCTTGTTTGCTGCCTCGAATACCCCGAATAAAAAATGGTGCGCCCACATCTTTAGCTTTTGATTCTTCTGCAATGGCAAAATTGGCATAATCTTTTTCAAAATCAAACCGGGCCTTTTTGATAAGATACTCTTTGATTTTATATTTTATCCTGAGCCTGTGTTCCAATGCCACATTTCGAAGCTTTTCCTGTAATTGCGTTAACGGTTCGATTTCATTGGCACTGACCACCACCGGATTATCAACGCGCACCCGATGAAAATCAGATTCTTCGCTAAAATCCGAATCAATAATGAGCGAATCGTCTTCTCTGCGAATCACCTTCTTTTCGATTGCCAGGTTGATAAAATTATTCAATTTATCATACCGGTCATCTGTTAGCAGGTTGATCTGGTTGCGCATCAGCGAATCGTGCCGAAAAAAATTCATACATTCCAGACACAGGGTTGTTGCGTAAAATGCCCGTTGCCGAAACTCCTGCTCATCGATTTTGTTATACGGAATATATTTCAGCAGGGATGCGAAAATATGATCATGATTCACAGTGGTCAATTGGTAGATGGCAGACATATACCGTTCCATGATTCTGTGAGCCGTTTTTCGCATCATGGTGATTGAGGAAATGGCGTCATCAAAATCAATGGTCACCGGAGACTTGATATCCGCCTGAATGGCCTCACTCTTCAGGTAGGGAGCCACCCGAATGGGCTTTCCGAACCGCATATCCACGTCCACGCCGGACAGCAGCATGGTGCCCTCGGTCATAGTCTCTTCCAGCATCCTTCCGGAAAGATCACCAACAAACAGCGCCGCCATCCGGCTGAGCATATTTTCCCTGGCCCGAATGGGATAATACGTTAGATTGACCGGAACAATAACTGTTTCGTGATCAAGAACCGGTGCCATCTCTTTGATCTGAAAAAGCGTCATCAAACGCGCCGCCTCTTCCGGGAATGTATCCCGCATCCGCTGAAGCCGCGCCCGGTAGAATTCAGTCCGAAGGGCAAGCGTCGCCGTGCCGGTATGCGGGGGGTGACTGCCATCCGGGGACGCAATCATGAACGCCCCTTTTTTCTCCCCTTTTTTCTCAAATATTTTTTTACTCTTAACCATCCGGCCTTCAGGGAAAATAACCCATGACGCTTCCCCGGTCAGCAAACTTTTCACCATCAATTGATCCCTGTCCGGATTTTTCGTAGAAACCGCCCCCAGGCGATTGAGCAAATTTCCCAAGCCCCCGACAAAAAGCGAATGATCGGCCAGCGCCCATATCGTTTTTCGTGTCAGCCGGTGAATGTAATACGGAATAAAAAAAGTTTCCATGCGGGTAAAATGATTGACAGCAAAAATGACCGCGCCTTTGGGGATATCTTCTTCACCATAGGTCCGGATATTGGCCCGTGACAGGTTAGAAAGGGCTTTGACGGCAACACCGACGGTTTTATAGGCATAGGGGTTCATGACTTTTCTCCCGCAGAAAGACGCAGGCAAAATTGATAAATTCTGCTGTTACGCATAACTGCGTCAGCTTTGAATAACAGACAAACTGTTAAAACTCATATAAACGTTGCAAGATTCAGTCTTTATAATAGATTAAAATCAGCAAGGGGTCAATCTGATGCTTCACACACCGCCACTTTATATGAAAAAAAAAAGATTATGGCAGAATTCTATAAAAAGTCGGATAAAATAAGAACGACGATATGGCGCTCTAAACAGCAAAAGAGCGAGTATACACTCGCCCTTTTGCGTAAATTTAATGATGATTTAACTTTCTGATAGATTGCTATCCGGCAACTCTATGTCGCACTCCTTCCACAATCTGAAAATAATCCTCACCTTCAAACCCCAGTCGTTGTAATTTCTCATCCGTCGGGATACTGTTGCGGTCGTACCCTTTTGCTGCATATATTGTGCCCATCAAAATTTCATATTGATCCCGACGGTAATCCTGGAGCGACTTTAAAAGCAATTCATCACTCATGGCGACCATTATACAACGCCCTCATTGTTCGGCAAAATCTCCGACTATGACCTGATCCTGTATGTTGCCATCCATGCCGCATCAGGAACAAAAAACGTCTTTTCCCCCCACACCCATTACGGGATTTTTTCAAAGCTCAAAGTCAATGGCAAATCTGCCTGCGAAATGGATATTGACGCTGCCTACCTGGGAGAATTCGGCATTCCGGTCGGTTTTGTTTCCGGTGAGGACATTGCTGTCCAACAGGCTTTAAATGCCCTGCCCTGGACAAAATCCGTGATTGTGGACAAACACAAGTCCGTTTATACCGCAGGAAGTATGTTCTCAAAAAAATCGGGCGACCCACATATTGTAATATATTTCCAGATGCTTTTTTTCGGGCTTATCGAGAAGTTACCCCAAAAAACTCTTAAACAGCTATTTATTTGGATTCATCCGTTTTCATCTTATTAAGCAAATCACCAAGGCCGTCAAACGGTTTGTGAGTCAACGCCGGCTGATCCTCTTCGCTGCCCGCAGAATCTCCGTCATACCATTGAGCCACTTCATCCCGCGAATGTTCATTGTCATGGCAGTAAAGGCACAGCAGTTCCCAGTTGCTGCCGTCCGGCGGATTATTGTCATGATCATGATCTTTGTGGTGAACAGTTAATTCACGCAGGCGCTTTCCTTCAAATTCCCGCCCGCAGCGGGCACAGATCCACGGGAAAAGCTTGAGTGCCCTTCCCCGATAAGACTTTTCCTTAATATCCCGGTTGCGCCGGGCCGCTTCCAGAATCTCATCCATCCGGTTCTTGTCTGATGACATTTAAACCTCCTCCAAAGGTATTTCATACCCTGCATTGCGGTAAATATCCCTGATTTTAATCAAGTCGTCATTTTTGGATTCCCCGGCATGCATATGTCCCAGAATCAGCAAATGCTTTTTCCCCGCATCCTTATACAGAAGTACAATCGGAATATTTGCTTTATCCGCAATATGCCAGAACCCTGTTTTAATCTTTTTGACGTCTTTTCGGGTCCCTTCCGGAAAAACAACAGGGATGAACTTATCTCTTTTTGAAAATTCGTCAGCCACCTGGTCGACCATATTCTGAGCGGAATCCCTGTCAATGGGAATCACCTTCAAAATTCTAAATACAATTGTCATGGGCCAGAACATCCATTCTTTTTTGATCATAGGGCTTGTCTGGACACGGTTCACAAATGAAAATCCAACACCAAACGGCGCGTCCATATTCGTATTATGGGGAAACCCGATCAAAACATACTTGTCCCCAACTTCTTTGGGAACAATGTCGCACTTCCACCCCTGAATTTTAAAAAAAAGCATGCCAATTGCATATTTTATCCATGAAACTATATAATTCATTTTCTTCCTTAAAGTAAAAATATGGGAATAAAAATTACGATGCTTCCCGCTATCAAATTTTTTGAAATAGCGGCACGGCAAAGGCCTCAAAAGGCACCAATAATTTGACATCATTAACTCAACTTTCTCTGAAGCATAATATTCTCCTACTTTTTACGCGCAATCAGAAAAAATATATCTATCGGCTTTCAATCTTTACCTATTTACTATACCAAACAATATTACAGTTAACGTAAAAGTCAACGTTGAAACTTATTCACCGCCGCCGCCCAATACCGCATAAAGTCGGACCTGATTGACGAGCTTTTCCAACTGGAGACCGGTGAGAACTCGCTGCTGAAAATAAAGGGATCGCTGCGCATCCAGAACACCCAGGTAACTGTCAATCCCCTTTTGATAACGTTTATCAGCGAGACGATATGTTACCGCAATGGCATCGGTCAGAGACTGCTGGGCAGATATCTGCTGGTCGACCATTCCTCTCACGGCCAAAACATCGGCCACTTCCCGAAAGGCCGACTGAATCGTCTTTTCATACTGGGCCAGGGCAATTTCCTTTTGCGCCTTGCTGACCCTGTATGCGGCCCAGGTTCGGGCATCAAAAACCGGCACGGCGACTTGCGGGGTAAAGCTCCACGTGCCGCTCCCGGAGCCGAAAAGGCCGGACAGTTCGTCGCTGGCCGTCCCGATGGAAGTGGTCAAAGAAATCTGCGGGAAAAAGGCAGCCCGCGCTGCGCCGATAAAGGCATACGCCCCTTTAAGCTGATGTTCTGCGGCCATAATATCCGGCCGGTTCAACAGTTCCTCAGAAGACAGGCCCGGGAAAATTTCTTTGGGCGGATGAACACTCGCCAGGTCCGCAGGCAGGAATTTTTCCGGCACCGCAGAACCGGCCAGAAGGTTCAAGGCATTCCGGTCTTGCGCTATCATCTGGGTGAAACGGGCCAGGTCTCTACGAGCGGTTTCCACCGGAATTTGTGCCTGGCGCAGATCCAGTTCAGTGCCTAAACCGACCTCTGTCTGCCGCCTTATTAAATCATAGGCAGCCTGCTGGGTCTCCAGCGTAAATTCGGCCAGTTTGAGATTTTTCCGGTCGGCACCAAGTATCAGGTACACTCTGGCAACCTCGGACACCAGGGCAATCTGTGCACTGCGGCGGGCCTCATCCGTGGCCAGATATTCTTCCAGCGCCTGGTCTTTCAGACTTTGAATACGACCGAAAAAATCAATCTCCCAGGCAGCGATACCCAGACCCACACTGTATTTTTCGGTCCTCAGCGATCCGAGATCTCTGCCGATATCTCCGAAGGTGGAAGCGGGAACGCTCTCCCTGCTGCCGACAGCGGTTGCATTGACCACCGGAAACAGTTCGGCCCGTTGAATACCATATAAAGCGCGCGCCCTTTCGACATTCAAGGCGGCCAGTCGCAGATCCCGGTTGTTGTCCAGAGCCATTTCAATAATTTTCTGCATCGGTTCGTCGGCGAAAAACGCCTGGCGGGAAAGCTCCCGGACTGCCAGCGCCTCAGGCTCGGCCTGAGTGTCTTTGTAAGCCATGCCTTGCGGCCACTCTGCAGGGATCGGCGGACCCGGCCGAATGTAGTCCGGGGCAAGGGTTGAACAACCGGCTATGCAAAATATCATAAAACCGATTGAGAATAATCTTGTTATCATATTAATACACCTCCTGCGGATCCGTGGAGCCGGGATTTTGCATGCGGTCCTGCCGGGATTGCCGCCCTTTAAACATTTTCGACACAAGGACAAAGAACACCGGTATAAAAATAAGATCAATGAATGTGGCGGAAAGCATCCCCCCGCAAACGGCAGTGCCAATGGCATTCATTGCGCCGGCGCCGGCGCCGCTGGAGATGGCCAGCGGAAGAACCCCGAAAAAGAACGCAAGAGATGTCATCATAACTGGTCGAAACCGTGTTTTAACGGCACCAAGGGTAGCATCGATAAGACTATCTCCATGTCTCATTCGTTCTTTTATAAACTGAATGATCAGAATGGCATTTTTTGTTGAAAGGCCAAGGGTGGTCAGGAAACCGATCTGAAAATAGACATCGTTGGGCATTCCCCGAAATGAAGTGGCCAGTATCGCGCCCAAAACCCCCAGCGGCAGCATCAGCAGATTGACAAAAGGAATGGTCCAACTTTCATACAGGGCCGCTACACAAAGAAAGATTACAAAAATAGAAAAGACATACAAAATCGGCCCTTGAGCCGTTGCCATCCGCTCCTGATAGGACAAACCAGTCCAATCAAAACCGATTCCCTGGGACAACCCGGCGGCGAGTTCCTCCATGGCGGCCATTGCCTCGCCGGTACTGTGGCCCGGCGTTGGTTCACCCCAAATATTGATGGAAGGAAAGGCATTGTAACGTTCCAGCTTGGGAGAACCCTGGGCCCACCTGCCGGAGGCGAAGGAAGAGAAAGGAACCATCTTGCCCACGCTGTTACGCACATAAAGTTTTTTCAAATCCTGCGGCAGCATGCGATAGGGGGCGTCGGCCTGGGCATAGACCTTTTTAACCCGGCCGGCCTGGATAAAATCATTAACATAAGCACTGCCAAAAGCCGCGGAAATGGTGTTATGGATGGAACTAATGGAAACCCCCATGGCACCGGCCTTGTCCCAGTCCACATCAATCCGGTATTCAGGCACATCTTCCATACCGTTGGGCCGGACCCTTACCAGACGAAGATCCTGGGCCGCCATGCCGAGAAGCTGATTACGTGCATCCATCAACTTCGCATGGCCCAGGCCGCCGCGATCCTGCAATTGAAAATCAAACCCGGTGGCCATTCCCAGTTCGACGACCGGCGGCGGTGGAAAAGCAAAAACCATGGCCTCTTTTATCTGGGAAAAAGCTCCCATAGCCCTGCCGGCGATGGCCTTGACCTTCAGGTCCGGCCGCTGGCGCAGCTCCCAGTCAGTAAGCTTAGCAAATCCCAGAGCCATGTTCTGTCCCTGACCGCCAAAGCTCACACCGGCGACGGTAATGAGGGATTCAACGCCTTCTTTTTCATTCTCAAGGAAATATTCCTTCACCTGGTCCATGACCGCCTCAGTCTGTTCCAGAGTAGATCCTGACGGGAGCAGAACCTGGACCAGCATGATCCCCTGATCTTCATCAGGAATATAGGATGTGGGCATTCGGTTAAACAGGTAGCCTACCGCCGCTACGATCAAAAGATACAGAATCAGATAGCGCACTGTCCTTGAAAAAGAACGCCCGACGATTCCCACATAGATGCCTCTAACCCACAAAAAGCCCCGGTCAAACCATTTGAAAAAACCACGCAGGAAAAAAACCGCGTTGTCTGAAGGATGATGCCCGGGTGCAATCGGTTTAAGGAACGATGCACAAAGGACTGGGGTCAGGATCAGGGCCACCACCACTGAAAGTAGCATGGAAGAGATGATGGTCACGGAAAACTGACGATAGAGAACCCCGGTGGAGCCCTGAAAATAGGCCATAGGGGCGAAAACCGCCGACAACACCAGGCCGATGCCGATCAGGGCGCTGGTAATCTGGTCCATGGACTTGGCCGTGGCTTCCCTGGGCGAAAGGCCTTCTTCTGCCATGATCCGCTCCACGTTTTCCACCACCACGATGGCGTCATCCACCAGAAGACCGATGGCAAGCACCATGGCGAACATGGTCAGCATGTTGATGGAAAAACCAAAAGCTCCCAAAACTGCGAAGGTCCCCAACAGCACTACCGGCACTGCGATGGTGGGAATCAGGGTGGCCCGGATATTTCCCATAAAAAGATACATAATCACAAAAACCAGCAGGACCGCTTCGAACAGGGTCTTGACCACCTCTTCAATGGCCACCTTGGTAAAGGGGGTGGTATCATAAGGGTAAATCACCTTCATACCGGGCGGGAAATACCGGCTCATCTCTTTGAGTGTTGATTTGACTGCATCGGCCGTATCCAGGGCATTGGCACCGGCGGCTTGCCGGATGGCCATGGCAGCGGAGGGTTTGCCGTTGTATTTGGCTATGATATCGGATCGTTCAGTCCCCAATTTCGTGCGACCGATGTCCTTGACCCGGATCACCGAACCGTCCGGATTGGTGCGGATGGGGATGGCGGCAAATTCCTCCGGGGTCTGAAGCAGATGCTGAACGACGATGGCGGCGTTCAGGCGCTGCCCCGGAATGGCAGGAGCCCCGCCCAATTGTCCGGCGGATACCTCGACGTTGTAAGCATTAAGCGCCAGGATAACATCTTCCATGGTCAAATTATAACTGGTCAGCTTGTCGGGATTGACCCATACCCGCATGGCATATTGGGAGCCGAAATTCTCGACTTCACCGACGCCCGGTACCCTGGACAAAATCTTCTCCAGATTGGACTGGGCATAGTCCCGCAAATCATTGCCGTCCATGCTGCCGTCTTCGGAGATCAGGCCGACGATGATCAAATAGTTTCGGGTGGATTTGCTGACCTTGACACCTTGGCGCTGCACCACATCGGGCAGGCTGGCCATGGCGAGCTGAAGCTTGTTCTGGACCTTGGACCAGGCGATATCCGGGTCGGTCCCCGGGGCAAAGGTCATCTCAACCCGGGCCGCGCCGGACGAAGAACTGGTGCCAGAAAGGTAAATCATATCGTCCAGACCGGTCATCTTCTGCTCAATAATCTGGGTTACAGTGTTTTCCACCGTTTCCCCCGAAGCGCCGGGATAAAAAGCATCGATAGCGATGGCTGGCGGCGCAATGGATGGATATTGCGAGATGGGCATTTTATAAATCGCCAGTACACCGGCGGTCATCATGACAATGGCGATCACCCAGGCAAAGACCGGGCGTTCGAGAAAGAATTTGGATAACATTACGACGCCCCTCCTTCACTTTTTTGGGGAGGCGTTGCACCGGGTCCGGCAGCCGGAGCATCTTTGATTTGCGGCGGGTTTTGCGGCGGGGTTTGCGGCGCTTCAAAAGGGGCCGCCGTCACCACCGTACCCGGCCGCAGCATGAGCAATCCTTCAACAATCAAACGGTCTCCGGGAACAAGACCTGATGAAACCAGCCATTTGCCGCCAAGGGCCCGGTCAAGGGATAGCGGACGAAAGCTGGCCTTGCTTTCAGCATCCACGACCAGTGCAAAAGGAGTCCCCTTTGGATCACGAGACACGCCTTGTTGCGGAATCAGAATGGCCTGTTCATCGATCCCTTCCGTAATCTCAGTCCTGACAAACATGCCCGGCAGGAGAATGTCTTCCGGATTGGGAAAAACAACCCTCAGAATTACGGATCCGGTGGTCGGATCTACCGTGACATCGGAAAATTGCAGGATTCCTTCTTGAGGATACACAGCGCCGT
>CAZQLG010000004.1:0-28896 GCA_964594105.1 uncultured Desulfococcus sp.
TTAGGAAAAAGTCGGATCATTTCAACCTGTTCTTTTTTTTCACCTTTCACCTTCAACCTTCGGCCTTCCACCTGTTTTTATCCTTTCAGTTTATGTTTCAGGTTTTCGCAGATCAGGTCAACCGCCGCTGGTACTGAATTTTTTCCCATGTCAATGATCAGGTCGTACAGACGGGCATCATTCCAGTCCGCATCAAAATATTCTTTTATATATGCCTTAAAATCATTTTCGTCATTTTTAATTTTATGTTCAGCGGCTTTTCGGCTTAAATGCTGCTGGTCCATGAGTTCAGTAATTTTTAACTCAGTCTCTTTTATGAGCTTGACATGAAGCGTGTTGGGCTTCTCCCTGAGAATGCATTGCCCGCCCCAACCCAGAATAATGACGTTGTCATTGTCATAGAGTTTTTCCACCAGTTCTTTTGTTTTTTCATAATATGCCTTGTCGTCCAGACATCCGTGTTCCCGGTCCACTACTTTTTGAACAATTGAACAGGTGTACTTGTCAACCAGTCTGAGAAGCGATGATTTTGAGGTCTGTCGAAAAGTTTCCGCCTCATGTTCTGAAAGATTCAGCTCCCTGGCGACCTGTGCCAGAAGTTGGTCCCCGATATATTCATATCCAAGCTGTTGGGCCAGTTTTGAGGCAACGCGCTGGCTATGGGTGCCGAATTCTTTATTAATTGTGATTACCGCCATGTATTCCTCCTAAAGCATGCGTAACAGTTTATTAATACGGTCTGCGTGTTGAATTTATTTTTTAGCATATTTATCTGCATTTTACGATTGATTATTAATTTAATTTTCTACTTGAGATGCGTCAAGCCTCAATTTCGTTCTAAATATTTTGGGCTTGAATTTATGTTGTTTATATGTGTATTGAAATTATGCATCCATAATACTCCACTTTTATATTTGGCTTTTTAATATTCAATAATTATTAGAAAAAAATAAATATTAATATATTTTTTTCTTGACATTTCTATTACTTTCTATATTATTTTGAGACAAATGTGGATCAGAATGGATATTAATGGGGGTTGTATTCCATGGATCGGTTTCGGGGAGCTTCAGATCATACCATTGATGAGAAGGGACGTATCATTATCCCTGTCCGGTTCCGGCATGTGTTAGATAAGCTGGGCGGTGACGGCGTAGTGGTTTCCCGTATGGATAAGACCCTTTTTGTTTATTCCTATGATCGATGGAGTGAGGTTGAAGAAAAGATTGACTCTCAGGCTGAAAAAAGTGAAACCATGCGCCGTTTTAGGCGTTTTTTTATTGGGAACGCGGCTGAATGTCCGTGGGATAAGCAGTGGAGGGTCCTGGTTCCGCCGGAATTGCGAAATTATGCGGCGTTGGAAAAGGACATTACGCTTGTCGGTGTAACGGATCATTTTGAAATCTGGAATCAGGAAAAGTGGAAGAGTGAAAATTCGCGAATGGAAGAAGTGGATATGAAACAAGAGGAGGTTCGAAACGAAATTGCAAAAATAGGGTTATAATGTCATGATTTATCGACATATACCCGTGATGTGCAATGAGGTGATGGCGTACCTGAATTGCAAACCGGGAAAATGCTATGTGGACTGCACGGTCGGCGGCGCAGGACATTCCAGTGCCATACTGGAAAAGATAAAGCCGAATGGATTGTTAATCGGCATTGACCAGGATGCCGACGCAATTCAAAACGCAGTGCAGGTGCTTAAGCTTGATGTTCCAAATGTTCACTTGATTCATGATAATTATGTCAACCTCCCGAATATCCTTTCACAATTAAATATCTGCAAGGTCGATGGAATCATTGCAGACCTTGGCCTTTCATTCAATCAGATTGAAAACAGTGGTCGTGGTTTCAGCTTTTTAAAGTCCGAGCCCCTTGATATGAGAATGGATGCCTCCTCCGGTATCACCGCAGCAGATATAGTCAATAACGAGACCCAGGAAAGTCTTGAAAGAATTTTCAAAAGCTACGGCGAGGAGCGATGGGCAAGAAGGATTGCCCGGCGGATCATTACCGTACGAGCCGGGCAAAGAATACAAACCAGCACAGATCTGTCTGAAATTGTTTGTGATGCGATCCCGAATCGATCGATGCATCAACGCCGGAAACATCCTGCCACAAAAGTATTCATGGCCCTTCGCATCGCAGTTAATAATGAACTGGGAGTTCTGGAGTCGTTTATAGCGGGTGCCGTCGATTTTTTGAATCCTGGCGGGAGAATATGTTTTCTGTCTTTTCATTCCCTTGAAGATCGTATCGTAAAAAGACAATTCAAGGATCTGGAGGGTAAATGCACCTGCCCGCCGGATTTTCCGAAATGTGTTTGCAATAGAAAACAAATTGTCAGGATCTTAACCCGTAAAGTCGTGCGTCCAACAAAAGAGGAAGTCGATATCAATCCGATGGCAAGAAGCGCATGTTTGAGAGCCGCAGAAAAATTGGGATAGCCGACGGAGGGGCGTATGGGATTGAGGCATCTATGACGGGGGAATATCATGGTTAAATTAAAAATTATCAGGATAGATTTCGACAATGACGGTCAATAGAAAATCAAAACCCACTCTATTGACGCCGCGAGTGATTGCGGTGAGCTTTGTTTTTTTATCGATTTTTATTGTGGAATTTTTTTTAAAGACATGGTGCGGCGTGCAGTGCATTCAAACCGGTTATGAAATTTCGGTCGCAATGAAAAAACAGCAAAATCTGATGAATATGCAGAAGAATGTAACGATTGAATTGGTTCATCTTCGCTCGCCCCAGATACTGATGAAGATAGCCAAAGAAAAATTTGAATTAACAATCCCGGAACCCGATCAGGTAATCATTATCCCATGAATTCGACAAAAGTTGAACAGCATAGAAACAAATTAAGAAATCAGCGCATTATTGTTATCGGCGGATTTTTGACTTTTTTGTATGTGATGGTGGGAATTCGCGTTTTTTATTTGCAGGTCATCGAAGATGACATGCTCTCCAAACGAGCCTCTAAACAATATCAGACGTCAATGAAATGCCAGGGAAAACGTGGTGCCATTTTTGACACGAATTACCATGAACTGGCGATCAGCACCGGCATTGTTGAAGTCGGTGTGCATCCCAGGGATGTGGAAAGTAAAGATGAAACAGCAATGCCAGCCAAACAAGAATTGGCCAGGGAAGTGGCTAAAGCACTGAAGCTGAATGAAAATGTGCTGTATAAAAAGTTTTCTGCTGACAAGGATTTTGTATGGCTGGATCGTAAAGTGACACCGATGCGGGCAGCGACGCTCAAATCCCTGAGGCTGTCGGGATTTGAATATGATCCGTCTTATTTGCGGGTTTATCCCTATAAAGCACTGGCGGCACAGTTGATTGGATTTGTGGGGGTTGATGGATACGGCCTGGATGGCCTGGAGCAGTATTTTGATGATGAATTGAAAGGGAATCTCCGTCAATGGACGATTATCAAGGACCGCATGGGGCGGATTTTTGACCACCAGGAGGTGTGGTCTCCGGGATACGAAGGGAATAACATCATATTAACCATTGACAGTACCATCCAGTATATCGCGGAAACCGCTTTGAAGAAATCAGTGGAAGAAAATAATGCAAAGAGCGGCCTTGCCATCGTGATGGCACCAGAGACCGGTGCAGTGAAAGCCATTGCCCATTATCCGACATTTAATCCGAATTCATTTAATTCTTTTCCCCGGCAAACCTGGCGCAACCGATCGGTGACAGATACCTTTGAGCCAGGGTCTGCGTTGAAAGTTTTTTTGATTGCCGCCGCTCTGGAATCCGGGCTGTGTGGTCCGGAAACGATCATTAACTGTGAAAAAGGGAAGTACCGAATTGGGGGGAATACGATCAATGACACGCATGAGTATGAATTTCTGACAGTTCATGATGTGCTGAAGTTCTCCAGCAATATCGGGGCGGTAAAAATTGCTGAGATGATTGGCCCGCAGACCCTTTATGATTCCTTACGTAATTTTGGATTTGGTGAAAAAACTGGAATCAACTGTCCGGGTGAAGTAAGGGGGCTGTTAAGGCATTATGAGGGTTGGAAGAAAATTGATAATGCCACCATTGCTTTCGGCCAGGGCGTTACCGTTACGCCTATTCAGCTGATTACGGCAATTTCAGCAGTCGCCAACCATGGGGTATTGATGACGCCTTATGTCGTCCAGGCGATTACTGATGTAAACGGTAATATTATAAAAAGCGTTAATCCTGGAGAGAAACGAAAAGTGATTATGCCGGAAACGGCCAGGGCGTTGATGAAAATGATGAATGCCGTAACAGAACCGGATGGGACCGGCGGCCAGTCAGTCCCGGCAGGTTATACGGTATGCGGTAAAACCGGGACCGCCCAAAAAATCAATGCAAACGGAACATATCGAAATTGTGAGTATAACGGGGTATTTGTCGGATTCTCCCCGGCGAAGTCTCCGGAGCTATCGATATTGGTCGTTATCGATGAGCCTCAGAAACATCATTATGGAGGGGTTGTGGCAGCCCCCGTATTTAGAGAGATCGTTCATGAGACATTTAATTATTTGAACATTCCCCCAAGCATTCCCCCAGTCATCCCCAAGGAACAGCTAAATGTCTCTAATGGTGTCGGAGAAGCAGGCGCATGAAGCTTTCACGGTTAATCGATGCGATTGAAAATGTCCGAATCAACGGGTGTTCGATTGACGGGCTTTCAGGGGATCAGTGGAATGAATCATCGAACCCTGAAATTACATCAATCCACTATCGATCAAACGAAGTGCGCCCGGGCGGAATGTTTTTTGCGATTAAAGGTCAACAGACGGACGGTCACCGGTATCTTCGGGATGCCGTCTCAAAAGGCGCTGCCGTTGTTGTGGTTGATGTTGCTCAACAAATGAATGTCGGGCAAACGATTGATGATGATAATGACGTTGTGGTCGTACCCGTCGAAAATACACGAAAGGCAATGGCTGCGGGTGCATCAATGTTTTTCGGCAATCCTTCGGAAAATTTATATCTGATTGGAATAACAGGAACGAATGGAAAGACCACAACCGCTTATCTTCTTGAGCATCTTCTGCTGGAAAACGGTATGGATGTCGGTGTGATCAGTACCATAAATTACCGTTATCATGGCAACGTGTATGATAATTCCCTGACGACGCCGGAGTCCCTGGATCTTCAAAGGATTCTTGCCGAAATGGTGGCTGCTGGCGTGACCCATGTGGTGATGGAAGTGTCTTCTCACGGTGTTGCCTTAGATCGCATATACCATTGCTGGTTTGATATGGGCATCTTTACCAACCTGAGTCAGGATCACCTGGATTTTCATGGAAATATGAAAGCTTACGGGGCGTGTAAAAAGAGATTTTTTACCGATTTTTTAATGGCAGGTCCGAAGAAAAACCATGCGATAGCCGTCATCAACACTGAGAATGCCAGGGGGCGGGAACTTTCAAAAGCGTTGGAAAATTTCAGGACTGTCACTGTGGGATCGCATCCAGAAAGTGTTGTTCGTCCCAATCGCATCCGGTTTGATCAGTATGGCATGAGTGGTGAAATGTTGTTTTCAGATAATGCCGTTCAATTTAAGTCCGGATTAATCGGTCGTTATAATCTTGAAAATATTATCTGTGCGGCAGGGGCCGGCGCGGCGCTAAATATTTTTCCTGCATCAGTAAGTCAGGCAATTGCGTCGTTTGAAAATGTCCCGGGAAGACTGGAGCGCATTTTTAATGAATCCGGCCGGCATGTTTTTATCGATTATGCCCATACCCCTGACGCTTTGGAAAATGTATTATCCACCTTAAAAGAGGTAATTCCCGGGCGATTGATCTGTGTTTTCGGATGCGGGGGAGACCGGGACAAGGCGAAACGGCCCCAGATGGGAATCATTGCAGGAGAATTAAGTGATTTTGTGGTGATTACATCTGACAACCCCCGGACAGAAGACCCGGATGCCATCATCGCAGAAATTCGTAACGGGGTGGTGTCCGCCTCATCGCATGAATACAATTTGTCCGAGCTTGAAAATGGGTTTTTGGAAAAAGGGTATGTTATCGAACCAGACCGGGAAAAAGCGATTAACCTGGGCATTAAAATTTCCAAACCAAATGACACCCTGTTAATCGCCGGTAAAGGACATGAGGACTATCAGATCATCGGGAAAACAACTATTCCGTTTGATGACCGAAAAAGGGCTGCGGCCGCATTGGACAAATTTTTACAGAAAGTAAGTTAATGAATGAAATTTTCTGGACAATTGATGAAATCATAAAAGCCACGGGCGGAGAACTTCTGGCCGGAAAAGGCAGTCCCCGTTTTACGGGCATTTCGATTGATTCCAGGAATATTTCTGAAACTGATTTATTTGTAGCGGTAAAAGGTCAAATCCATGACGGCCACCGGTTTATCGAAGCTGTTATTAAAAAAGGTGTCAGGGGCATTGTACTTGATCGGCAAAAGTTAAGCCAGGTTGAAGCCAGGATTCCACATGATGTCTGTTGTATTATAGTGGATGATACGATTCGGGCGCTGGGAGATCTTGCTGCATTTCACCGGCAGCGGTTTTCCATTCCGGTCGTTTGTATCACCGGATCAAATGGCAAAACAACGACCAAAGAGATGACGGCTTTGGTCTTGGAACAAAAATTTAATACCCTTAAAACCCTGGGCAATTTAAATAATGAATTCGGCGTTCCGTTAACGATTTTTCGGATGAATCAAACCCATGATGCTGCAGTCCTGGAACTCGGAATGAATCATCCCGGTGAAATTCGTCGTCTTTCACAAATCTGTCTCCCGGATTTGGGTGTTATCACGAATATTGGACCGGCACACCTTGAAGGCTTGGGCAGCATGGAAAAAATTATGTCTGCCAAAGGGGAATTGATTGAAAATATCAAAGACGACGGCGTGATTATACTAAACGGGGATGATACTTACAGCTTGCGGCTTGGCGATAAGGTCCGCCGGAAGGTATCCCGTTTTGGTCAGTCGATTTATGCGGATTTCCGGGCCATGGATATTGAAAAAAAAGAAAACACAACGGTTTTTACGCTTGAACTGCCGAATGAGAAGATTTCCGTTAAGCTCAATGCCCCCGGTCAATTCATGGTGGCAAATGCCCTGGCTGCCTCTGCTGTCGGTTATTTGAATGGGCTGTCGGCCAATGAAATAAAATCCGGACTTGAAGCGTTTCGGTCTGTTAAAGGCCGCATGGATGTGAAAGAGAGCCGGTTGGGATTTTTTATTATTGATGACTCCTATAATGCGAACCCCGGTTCCATGGAAGCGGCCATAAAAACGCTGGCGTCGTTAAAAGGCCGGAACAATGGCATCCTGGTGGCCGGCGATATGCTTGAATTGGGAAGAGATGCGGAAAGGCTGCATGGAAATATCGGACAGTTCGCAGCCCAGTCAGGGATTAACCGGCTTTTTTTGACGGGAAATTTTGCAAATGCCGTGAAAAAAGGGGCGCAGCAGCAGGGTATGTTGGATCAGGATATTATCATCGGTGAAAAACCGGAATTAGTGGAATCACTATTCGAATTTCTCGGCCCCAAAGACTGGGTACTGGTGAAAGGTTCAAGAGGGGCAGGGATGGAAGAGATTGTACAGCAGCTGGAGGCAGCGGATGTCCCGACTGCGTAACCATATTAAGTTTATCTTCTTTGGATATTTTAATGTTTTATCATCTTTTTAATTTACTGCAGCCGGATATAACGGTTTTGAACGTATTTCGATATATTACGTTTCGAACCATATGCGCCAGCTTAACTGCCCTGGTGATTTGTTTTATGTTCGGTCCATGGATGATCCGCATGCTTGGTGAAAAGCAGATCGGTCAGTTTATCCGAAAGGTCGGACCGAAAAGTCATCAGGACAAAGCCGGCACGCCCACCATGGGCGGTGTACTGATTTTTCTGGCAATCGTTGTGTCGGTAATTTTGTGGGTTGATTTAACGAATTTATACATATGGATTATTCTATTTGTCGGTGCCGGCTATTTTGCCATTGGGTTTGCCGATGATTACTTAAAGCAGATTCAGAAACGGAACCTGGGGTTAAGTGCGCGGGCCAAATTTTGTCTACAGATCCTTATCGCCGGTATTGCCGGGGGAATGATTTATGCTTATCCGGAATTTAACACCCACGTCACGGTGCCTTTTTTTAAAACCATCACACCGGATCTGGGTCCGGGATATATTCTTTTTGTCATCCTGGTGATTGTGGGGGCATCCAATGCGGTGAACTTAACCGATGGCCTTGACGGCCTGGCCATTGGTCCGGTGATCATTGCTGCGGCAACATATATGCTGTTTGCCTATGTGACGGGACACATTAAAATCGCGGAGTATCTTCAGATCAATTATCTGGCCGGTTGCGGTGAGGTCACAATCATTTGCGGGGCTATGGCCGGGGCCGGGCTGGGGTTTTTATGGTACAACACGTATCCGGCTCAGATTTTTATGGGGGATGTGGGCTCTTTGCCACTGGGCGCTCTGATGGGCATTATTGCGGTGATTACCAAACATGAGATCCTGTTGGTCATTGTGGGCGGGGTTTTTGTGATCGAAGCGTTGTCGGTAATTTTGCAGGTGGGGTATTTTAAGCTGACAAAAGGTCAGCGGATTTTTTTAATGGCGCCGTTGCATCACCATTTTGAATTAAAAGGATGGGCGGAATCCAAGGTGATTGTTCGGTTCTGGATTATCGCCATTATTCTGGCACTGATATCGATCAGTACGCTTAAATTGAGATAGATGGCATTGATTTAATGGATTTGAAAAATAAACATATTTTGGTGGTCGGACTGGGAAAATCAGGAATTTCCGTGGTTAAATTTCTGGCCAGCCGGGGATGCCGAGTCACTGCAGTTGATAATCGCAGTGAAGACGTGCTTGGCGATGTGCTGTCTGAAATCAGAAGTTTGGGGATTTCCATTGAGGTGGGTCCGCATAATGATGAAACATTTGAAAATTGTGATCTCGTCGTGCTGAGTCCCGGTGTGCCGCATACGATTGCACCGGTGAACCGGGCCAGAGAAAAAAATATCCCCGTGATCGGGGAAATCGAACTGGCCTATCATTTTATTAATATACCGATTCTTGCGGTTACCGGAACCAACGGCAAATCAACCACCACCCTGCTGATCGGTAAAATGCTGCATCAGTCGGGTTTCAGGGCGTTGACTGGCGGAAATCTCGGGACGCCGTTAATTGAGCTGGTCGATCAACAGGGAACAGCGGATTTTGTTGTTGCGGAAATCAGCAGCTTTCAGCTGGATACCATCGATAAATTCAAACCGCTGGTCAGTATCCTGTTGAATATTACGGATGATCACCTGGAGCGGTATCAGGACTTTTCCGGGTATGCCTGTTCCAAGGCCAGAATTTTTGAAAACCAGACAGCAAATGATATCTGTGTGTTCAATGAAAATGACGCCACGATCGTGTCAATTTCAGAAAATCTGACTGCCCGTCGGTTTGCGTTTAACTGTAGATATTCAAATGAAACCAGATCATGGATATCAGATCAAACAATTTGGTTTCATACACCGGATGATGGTGACCGGCATGTGGACTGTACGAATATACCCCTGGCAGGGCGTCATAATCTGGAAAATGCATCGGCCGCAGGTCTTGCGGTTTTGGCTGTCGGCGGTTCCATTTCCGGAATTAAAAGTGCATTGCAGAATTTTAAGGGCTTGGCCCATCGCGTGGAGTATGTGGATACCGTCAACACCGTTGCCTTCTATGATGATTCCAAGGCCACCAATGTGGATGCGGTAGCAAGGGCGCTGGAATCATTCTCCTCACCGGTGATTTTGATCATGGGTGGCCGGGACAAGGGTGGCGGGTATGAAAGCTTAAGAAAACAATTTGCCCAATGCGTTAAACACTTGATTGTCATCGGAGAGGCTGCAGAAAAAATAAAACCGGTGTTCGAGGATATGGTGCCCACAGTGAAGGCTACGGACATGGCCCATGCGGTGAAAATGGCGGCTTCGTTTTCAGAGCCGCAAGATTCGGTATTGCTGTCGCCTGCCTGTTCAAGTTTTGATATGTACGACAGTTATGCCCAGCGGGGCCGGGATTTTGCGCGATCGGTTGACCAGTTAAAAAGGGGCGCTCATGATCTGGCGAAAGGTGAGAAGTCATGAGAAGGAGACACCATAAAACCAATTATTTCTCCTATGACGTGGTGATCCTGCTGCCGGTTCTTTTTTTGACAGGCATTGGTGTTGCCATGGTCTACAGTGCCAGCAGTGCCATCGCGTTGCATGATTACGGCAATGAATATTATTTTTTTACAAAACAGCTTGTTTTTGCCGGACTGGGTTTGCTCGGTATGCTGGTATGCAGATATATTCCCTACCGGTTGTATCGCAACCTGGCATATGTCATGGTCGCCGGCGCACTTGCATTGTTGGGAATTGTTTTGATTAAAGGCATGGGTCATGAGGTGAAGGGCGCGATCCGATGGCTGCAGTTTAATGGCATCCGATTTCAGCCGGTCGAGTTCGCGCGGTTCGCATTAATTGTATTTATGGGATATTCCCTGACAAAAAAACAGGATGATATTGAAAAATTTTCCATCGGGTTTATGCCGCATGTGATGGTTTTACTGATTTTTTCCGTACTGATCCTTTTGCAGCCGGATTACGGGTCTGTTGCCATCTTCTGGATGATGGCATGGCTGATTATGTTTGCCGGCCGTGTGCGGTTGTCACAGTTGAGTCTGTCAGCGCTGGTTTTCGTTTTACCGGCAGCGATTATTCTAATTTTTTCAAGCGACTACCGGCTGAAACGGTGTTTGTCGTTTCTGGACCCGTGGAAATACCCCAAAGATGAGGGATATCAGGTGATCCACTCGTTAATGGGGTTCGGATCGGGGGGGATATGGGGCAAAGGGTTTGGCCAGGGATACCAGAAGCTGTTTTATCTGCCGGATCCGCATACGGATTTTATTTTCTCAGTGATTGGTGAAGAAGGCGGTTTAATATGGATACTTATCGTGATGTTTCTTTATCTTGTTATTCTTTGGCGGGGACTCGGGATTGCAAGGGCAAAGCGTGATTTTTTCGGTTCTCTGCTGGCGTTAGGGATTACTATTTCGGTTACACTGCAGGCCGTGATCAACATGGGCGTAAACTTGAGCCTTTTGCCGACCAAAGGACTGACGTTGCCGTTTTTGAGCTACGGCGGCTCTTCGCTGGTCATTAACCTGGCATTAATCGGCGTATTGATGAATATATGGGCATCTCAGAAACAATAAAAAACAACAGTGATGTAGCCGTGACCGGTTCCGGCAAAAAGCCAGAAAGCCTGAATACGCTGGATACGGCTTTTTATCCAGGTCTGCGCATCGTTATTGCCGGCGGTGGAACCGGCGGGCATCTATTCCCTGGTATTGCCATTGCTGAAGTATTTATGAAACGTCAGCCCGCAACCCGCGTGTTGTTCGTCACCAGCGGAAAAAAAATTGAAGAAACGGTTTTGGCTAAAACAATATTTGAGAAAAAGTTGATATCGGTTGAAGGCATTAAAGGAAAAAGTATTTTTGCCAAACTCGTGTCGTTGTGCAGACTTCCGAAAGGGCTGATGGAGGTGCTCAGCCTGTTAATTGGGTATCAGCCCGATATCGTTATCGGGATGGGCGCTTATTCCGCCGGACCGGTCATCGCGGGTGCCTGGATGTTACGGATGCATCGTGTGATCCATGAACAGAACAGTATTCCGGGATTAACCAACCGTCTTTTATCATCAATAGCGGAAAAGATTTATGTTTCTTTCCCGGATACAGGGTTTAAATCGTCGGTCCGGCATAAAATCGACTTTACCGGAAATCCGGTTCGAAATGAAATTATTCAGGCAGCCGGATCTGGTCGAAGCAGTCATACGCGGCAGGATGGGCAGAATCGATTATTCACCGTTTTAATTCTTGGCGGCAGCCAGGGGGCGCACAGTATTAACATGGCGGTGCTGGACAGTCTGCATTACTTGAAAAATCCCGAACCATTTCGGTTTGTCCACCAGACCGGGATAAAAGATGCGGATGCGGTCGGCAACGTTTATCAGCAGCATCAAGTCGTTTCTGATGTGGCCCCTTTTTTTAATGACATGGCAGACCGGTATCGGGAGGCGGATCTGGTCATCTGCCGGTCGGGCGCGACAACCGTTGCGGAATTAACCGTGACCGGCAAGGCGGTTATATTTATCCCGTTTCCGTTTGCAACCGATGACCACCAGGTGGTCAATGCCAGTGCCCTTGTCGAGGGCGGTGCCGCTGAAATGATACAGGAAAAAGATTTGACCGGGGAAATTTTGGCGCAAAGAATTGTGTTTTATTCGAAAAATGCCGGGGTAAAGGAAAAAATGGAATCACAGATCAGCCAGTTTGGCCGCCCGGACGCAGCAGAAAGAATAGTGGATGACATTTACCGGATGATTCAAACCGGCAACCGGCAACCGGCATGTGCGGCATAACATTAAAGAGTAGATAAAATAATGTATCGAAAACAATACCACATATTTTTTGTCGGCATCGGTGGCATTGGAATGAGCGGCATCGCTGAACTGCTGCTGACCTTAGGGTACCGCGTTTCCGGGTCTGATATCACCATGTCTGATGTAACCGACCGGCTGGAAACGCTGGGCGGGAAAATATTTAATGGGCATCATGCCGATCATATCAATGATGTGGATGTTGTGGTGACGTCATCTGCCATTCAGTCTGAAAATCCGGAGGTTCTGGCTGCTTTGGAAGCGTCTGTGCCGGTCATTCCACGTGCGGAAATGCTGGCGGAACTGATGCGATTAAAATACAGCATCGCCGTGGCCGGTGCCCACGGCAAGACCTCTACGACTTCTATGATAGCCAGTGTGCTTGCCGAAGGGGGGCTTGATCCCACGGTGGTGATTGGCGGGAAACTAAAAAGTATCAACACCAATGCGGTTTTAGGGGAAGGTGATTTTATTGTTGCGGAAGCGGATGAAAGTGACGGGTCGTTTTTAAAATTTTCCCCGACCATTGCGGTGGTGACCAATATCGATCTTGAACATATTGATTTTTATGGAAATCTTGAAAATATTAAATCGGTTTTCTTAAGTTTTATTGATCGTATCCCGTTTTACGGACTGGCCGTTTTATGTCTTGATAACGAGTCCGTCCAGGAAATTATTCCGCAAATCAAAAAACGGTTTGTTACCTACGGGTTAACCGCTCAGGCAGACATCCAGGCGCGTGACGTTAAGTTTGAGGGGATGCAGAGCCGTTTTAAAGTGTTTCGTAATGATGCGTGTGACGGTCAGGTCGCATTGAATATGCCGGGTATTCATAATGTGTATAATTCGCTTGCCGCAATTTCCGTGGGATTTGAACTCGACATCCCTTTCAAAAAAATTCAAATTGCTTTGGAACAGCTTCAGGGAGTGGCCCGTCGCCTGGAAGTCAAGGGGGATGTCGCCGGTATCAAAGTGCTCGATGATTATGGGCATCATCCCACGGAAATTAAAATTACCCTTGACGCGATTCGCAAAAGTTGGCCCGGCCGTCGCCTGATCGTGATTTTTCAGGCTCACCGATTTTCACGGACAAAGGCATTGTATGATGAGTTTACCCGGTCTTTTTACCAGTCGGATTTGCTGATTGTGCTGCCGGTTTATGCTGCCGGCGAGGAGCGGATCGAAGGCATTGATAACGTGATGCTGTGTGACGGCATCAAAAGTCATGGACACAAGGAAGTAAAGCATTTCAATGAAATGCCGGCAGCGGTGGATTATCTGGCAAGGGTTGCAAAACAGGGAGATATCGTTTTGACGCTGGGCGCGGGTGATGTCTGGAAAGCCGGGGAATCATTGATCAAAAAGCTTGATGACGGGTATTATGGCGATTCAATCTGAGCTGAAAAAACAATTAGAAAACCGATTTTCAGATCGGGTCCGGTTTGATGAGCCGATGGCAAGTCATACCACTTTTCGTGTCGGCGGGCCGGCAGATGTTTTTATAACAGTGACGGATGAAAGAGAATTAACCGGGCTGGTCAAGTGGCTGAAAAAAAATGAACAGCCGTTTTTTATCGTTGGCGGAGGAACCAATCTGCTGGTTAAAGACAAGGGGATTCGCGGGGTTGTGATTTGTCTGACAAAGGAACTGGCAACAATTTCGCAGCCTGGTTCAACCATTCTTTCTGCGATGGCCGGCGCCGGTTTAAGTACGCTTTGCCGATTTGCAATTAAGCAGGGCCTTGCCGGATTGAATTTCGCATTGGGGATTCCAGGGACGGTTGGCGGTGCTATCCGGATGAATGCCGGTGCCTGGAAAGGTGATATGCGCAATGTACTGGACAGCATCCGAATCATTAATCCGGGCGGCAGTATCGAAGTCGTGGATAAACGTGAGCTAACGTTTTCATACCGGTCCCTTTCGTTTGCCGGAGAAACCGGTATGGATTTATCATCTGCCGTGATTATAGAAGGACGGTTTTCACTTTCACTCCAGAACCCCGACCTTTTAAAGGCAGAAGCGGATGAATTGTTAAACACCCGGAAAAAATCACAGCCCACCGGGCTTGCTTCGGCGGGATGTTTTTTTAAGAATCCGGATAACGCAGAGTCTGCCGGAAAGTTGATTGATCTTGCCGGCGGGAAAGGGTGTCGGGTGGGAGATGCGGCGGTTTCTGAAAAACATGCCAATTTTATCATTAATCAAGGCCAGGCATCAGCGGAAGATATTCTTCGGTTAATGCACAAGGTTCAGGAAACGGTTTTTAAAAAATTCAACATCATGCTGGAGCCGGAAGTTAAAATTGTTGGGAATTAATCAACCAAGACAAAATCGGTATAAAAAGAAAAAGCCTGTTAAAAATCGAGCCATGACACTTAAACAGAGCATACGCATTTTTTTTAAAAGCACATTTTTTGCGCTTATGATCGTTGGTATGAGCCTGGTGTTTATATTCATCCATGATGTTTTAACCCAGTGTGATTATTTTAAATCAGAAATATTAACCGTGGAAGGGCTGCAGCGGTTGACACCGGATCAGATCCTTAAAACAGCGAATATTGAGAAAGGCGTCAATCTCGTATCGCTGAATTTAAAAACAATTCGAAAAAGACTGTGTGCACATCCCTGGATTGCCGAGGCAGATATTCGCAGGACATTTCCGAGGCGTATCGCTATTCATATAAGGGAACAGCAACCGATGGCCGTTCTTAATTTTGGAAAACAGTTTCTCATCAACAAAGACGGTGTCATTTTTAAAGAAGCGCAGGCATCCGAGATGACCGGAATGCCGATACTGTCCGGGATCGACTATTCCGACTGGAAAACATTGGAAACACCCGGGTCGCGGGTATTTGTTTCAGTGCTTGAAATATTGAACATCGGGAGATCCCCAGAAACGATTCTGCCAAATACGATGATAAAAAATATTAATGTTGATCGGGAAATTGGATTAACGCTTGAGATAGATGGCCCGGTGCGGACAATTCAGCTTGGATACGGCGGCTACCGGAAAAAGTACAGCCGGCTGGAAAAAATTCTCTCATATATTGAAGATAATGAAGATATCCCATTCATTGAAGAGATTGATCTGAGAAATTCGAACCATATTGTTGCAAGACCCGGAAATGAGCAATTGTCCGATAAGGATGAAAAGGAGGTTTAACGTGAAAAACCATGAAGAAATTATTGTGGGACTGGATATCGGTACAACAAAGATATGTGCCGTTGTCGCGGAATTATCGGACAATAACGTCAATATTATCGGTATCGGCACGCATCCATCGGTGGGGCTGCGCAAGGGGGTTGTGGTAGATATTGAGTCAACGGTTGAATCGATAAACAAGGCTGTCAGGGAAGCTGAATTGATGGCCGGGTGCGAGATTTCAGCCGTTTATGCCGGTATCGCCGGGGGGCATATTACCGGTTTTAACAGTAACGGTATTATCGCGATCAAAGGCGATGAACTTACACAGGCCGATGTGGATCGGGTAATTGAGGCCGCACGGGCGGTCGCTATTCCCATGGATCGAGAGGTTATCCATGTGCTTCCTCAGGAGTTTATTGTGGATGGCGAAGCCGGTATTCATAACCCGGTCGGCATGGCCGGTGTCAGGCTTGAAGCCAGAATTCATATCGTGACGGGTGCGGTGACATCGGCCCAGAACATCATCAAATGTGGACACAAGGCGGGCCTGGATATTTGCAATATTATTCTGGAGCCCATCGCGTCCAGTGAAGCGGTGATGACCGCAGAAGAAAAGGAGATTGGCACGGGAATTATTGACATTGGCGGCGGGACCACTGATCTGGCGATTTTTTCCGGAAATAATATAAAGCATACGTTTGTCCTGTCTCTGGGCGGTAATAACATGACAAATGATATTTCTGTCGGGCTGCGGACACCGATGGCTGAGGCTGAAAAGATAAAATTAAAATACGGCACCTGCGTGGCAGATAAGGTTAAAAATGATGAAATCATTGAGATATCGGATATCAGTGGTCGCGGTGCCCGGCAACTTCCCCGGCAGATTCTGGCGGAAATTCTAGAACCCCGGGTAGAAGAGGTGTTTACGTTAATGAAACGGGAAATTTATCGAGCCGGGATGAAGGATTATGTATCTTCTGGAATTATTCTCACCGGGGGCGCTTCTCTTTTGGATGGTATCGCAGAAATTGCGGAATCCGTGTTTGAACTGCCGGTACGATTGGGAACCCCGCAGGGGATCAGCGGCCTGGTGGATGTGGTGAACAGCCCTATGTATGCCACCGGTGTTGGTCTGGTGCTTTACGGGGCAAAACATCAGTCAAAAAAGAAGTTTAGAATTCGTGATACCAATATGTTTAACCGAATAATGGCCCAGATGAAGACCTGGTTTAAGGAAATAATTTAGTCAGTGTTTATTACGTTGAAGGATTAAGGAGAATAACCAAAAACACGCATACAAGGAGGCGGGGAATGGACTTTACTTATGTAGAGGCAGAAAGTTCGGCAAAAATCAAGGTTATCGGTGTCGGCGGAGGCGGGTGCAATGCAGTCAATAACATGATTGATTCAAATCTTCAGGGGGTTCAGTTTATTGTCGCCAATACGGATGGCCAGGCACTGGCCCATGCAAAGGCAGGCACGAAGATTCAACTGGGTGAAGCATTGACGGAAGGCCTGGGTGCGGGAGCGGACCCGAATGTCGGAAGGGATGCGGCGCTGGAATCCGCTGATATTTTAAGAGAAGCATTGGCAGACAGTCACATGGTATTTATTGCCGCCGGACTTGGCGGGGGAACCGGCACCGGGGCGGCACCGGTTATCGCAGAAATTTGTAAGGAGTTGGGTGCGTTAACTGTGGCAGTGGTCACCAAACCGTTTGCATTTGAAGCCAAAAAAAGAAGCAAGCAGGCGGAAGACGGGATCAACCTGTTAAAGGAAACGGCTGATACGGTAATCACCATACCCAATGACCGTTTACGGGGCTTGGCGTCTAAAAAGTCGACATTGATCGATATGTTTAGACGGGCGGATGAGATATTGAATCATTCGGTGAAAGGGATTACAGACCTGATTTTGCGGCCCGGTTTAATCAATCTTGATTTTGCGGATGTTAAGGCCACCATGTCCAAGGCGGGTATGGCGATTATGGGAATCGGCGTATCCAGTGGTGAAAATCGGGCCATTGAAGCAGCGGAAAGAGCCATCTCTCACCCGCTTCTTGAAGACAACTCCATTGTGGGCGCGCGGGGTGTGTTGATGAACATCACTTGTAATTCAGAGTTGACTATGGAGGAAACCATCGAGGCATCTGAAAGAATTTATAATGAAATTGGTGATGATGACGTGGAAATCATTTGGGGTACGGCGGTGGATGAAAGTCTTGGCGATGAGTTGCGGGTAACGGTTATTGCCACCGGTATTGGAGACGGAAAGTCTCAAATACCGAAACCGCGATCATCCTTCAGGGATGTTTCCCGTCCCAGTGAGGTGACAAGAGGGGTCGTTCGGACGCCGACCCCGGAAGAGTTAAAAAATTTTGACGCGGAACTGATCCGTCCGGCATATATTCGGAAAAAAGAAGAAGCCCAAGGTCGAAAGATTGATCAAGGATCTCATAAAGTAAAGAAAATAAATAAATTTAAAAATGAAAAAGCCGCTAAAAGCGAACCTTATATTGACTATGATATTCCGACATTTTTAAGGCGAAAAGCGGATTAAGGACAATTAATAGAATATATTAGAAGTCATTCTCCTTGTAGCGTGTAAAAAGAAGATGGCAGGATATTTGCCGTTGAAAAAGGCCGGGTTCTTTAACCCGGCTTTTTTAACAGGTATTATAAAAATATACTTGGCGGGGTAATTAAAATATTATATAAATATCTTGACAAAAATCATGTAAAATAATACTTAAATTTTTTTCAAAAGTTAAATTTATATAGAAAATTAGCGTCGTTAGTATTTTTTTGTGTCGATGTCCGTAATGGATGAAAGGCAAAGGGGTGCTTAAAGAGATTAACCGGTTGACGCCTTCTCATAGAAGCGTGTGAACTGTTGCGTATAAGCATCAGGCCTAATTGAAAGGAATCTCAATAGATGTCTTCAAAGAATGAACTTAAACTTATTTATGTCCTTGCGATTGTCTGTTTAATCGTCGGCGTGTTTTGCTACAGTTCCCTGCCTGCAAAGTCGCCGGAGCCTCCCGTTCGGCTAATGTTTAAGACAGTCGGCGGAAATGTTCTGTTTGACCATCAGACCCATAGTGATGCGTATGGGAAAAAATGTATTGACTGTCATCATGCGCATGATGACAGCAGGTCCGATGTGCCGGGTTCATGCGGTAGTTGCCACCAGCCTGATAGTGAATCTATCCCGGTATTTGGAGATAACGGTACATTTGACCACGGTATGCACAGCATGGATATGGGACTTTCATGCAATGACTGCCATCACAATTATTATGAAGAAGATGGCGGCGAACCACAGTTGTGCAGTGACTGTCATGAATCCGGTGCTGAAGATGATTTCATGTTGGGACGTACACAGGCATTTCATCAACAGTGTATTGGCTGTCATGAAGATTCCGGTGTAACGCCCGGAAAGAATGACTGCGCAAGTTGTCATTCACCGCGTAAAAGAACGGAAGCGTTTCATGGACAGTGCATCGGCTGCCATGAAGATTTTGGTGTCGGTCCGTCCGGGGCTGACTCAGACTGTAAAAAATGTCATGGTTTTTAAAAAACGATTATTTTATAGTCAAAAAGACGGAAGCTTCTCAAGTTTTTGAGGAAATGAATTAATTATAAGTCAAGCAGTTATAGGTTGATCCATGATTAAAAGATCATTCTTCGGACTCGTAAAACCGAAACTACAATATGAAATTATTGATGAAGCACAGGCTGAACCAGTCAGCATTAAACCAGGGAAACAGATCAGGCTTTATATTGATCAGCCCTATGAAAATGCCGGCGAGATGTTGCTCAAAACAGGAGATCAGGTTCAATGCGGCCAGAAAATTGCCATTAGCGATGATACGGCTGAATATCTTCTTTCCAGCAAGTCGGGGCAAATATCAAAAATTTCCCCATTTGTCGGCATCCTTGGGAAAAAACTCACATCGGTGACCATTGATGTGGATGATGCATCTTCTCAATCCTGTGATGAAAGTTTCAAAAGTGCCTGCCAGGCACCATCCCTTGAAAATGCAAGGGATTTTTTGGCCGGTCTTCCCGGAAAACCGAATTTTAATGTGTTTTTTGATTCTGGAAAACCGGTCAAGGCAATTGTGGTACTTGGCGCTGATGATGATTTGCTGGGCATCACCAATCAATATTTTATAAAAAATAATATTATCGCCATCAAAACAGGCATAGCGCTGCTGTGTAAGATTACCGGCATTTCCAATGCGATTCTGATTGTTCCCCAGCATCTTGAGCAGGTCGCCGGATCATCGGGCGCCATTATTAAAACGGTGGATTCGGAATATCCGTCCGCGCACCCGGAGTTGATTATGCAGCATTTACTTGCTTCTGAAGACGGGACATCGAAGGCAAAATCCGGGATCGCATTTTTTAGTGCAGAGGCGGTTTGTGCCATTGGTGCCGCTTATACTACCGGTCAATTTTCTTTGGAAAAGATGGTTACGTTTGTTTCAAAAGACGGAAATAAACGGCTGGTTTCCGTTCCTATCGGAACCCCGTTACAGGATATTTTAAATGAATTCAATGAAACATTAAATGACGGTGACCGGGTGGTTTTTGGTGGTCCGATGAAAGGGGATTCTGTCTTTTCAACGGATTATCCTGTCTTCCCGGACACTGATATAATCATTATTCAGGATAAAAATCAGATTACGGAACGTTCTGACATTGCCTGTACCAATTGTGGTGAATGTGTAAGGGTCTGTCCGGCAAACATGCAGGTAAACCAATTGATTCGATATCTCGATGCCGGGCAGTATGAGGAAGCCGCAGATCAATATGATCTGTTTTCATGCATTGAATGCGGATTCTGCAGTTATGTTTGCGAATCAAGAATACCAGTTTTTCAGCATATCAGGTTGGCCAAGCATACTCTGGAAAGTATGAAAGCAGCGGAGGAAAGTAATGCATAGCACTTTAAAACTAACTGTTTCGCATGCCCCGTTCTGGCATAACGGGAGCAGTATTTCAACAAAAAGCTGGAACATCCTTTTGGCCAGTCTGCTGGCGGTGATACCCGGTTGTCTCCAGTATGGGATATCCGCTATTGGAGTGGTGACGCTTTCGATTGCTTCAGCGATCATCTGGGAAATGCTGATCAACTTAATTTCCCGCCGCCCTATTTCAGTGGGAGATGGAAACGCTGCAGTGATTGGCATGATGTTTGCGATGATGCTGCCGGCCACAATCCCCTGGTGGGCAGTGGTCACCGGCACCTTCTTTGCGGTGGTTATCGGTAAGGAAATTTTCGGCGGCATTGGTGCCAATCCTTTTAATCCGGCGGTTCTTGCAATGACTATTGTGATGCTGTCCTGGGCGGATCTCTTTGATTTTAATGCGGCACTGCTGAACTATCAATTTGATTTCAATGCGGTGTATCCATTGGTTTTGTCAAAGTCTTTTGGTGCGTTAGCGGTAGCGGATTTTGATTTAATTGATCTGCTTTTCGGAAAACAAATTGGTGGTATCGGTTCCACATTCGGCATCGGTTTGATTGCCGGCGGTGTCTATTTGATGCTTAGAGGCTATAGCCGATGGGAAGTCGCCGTTTCTTTTCTGGCGGGGATTTTTGCATCGGCCCTGTTTTTTAATATTTTAAATCCGGAACTTTATGCCGGTCCCGGTTTTCATTTGTTAACCGGATATACCTTAATCGGTGCCTTTTTTCTCGCCACTGAAGATTCTTCTTCTCCGGTTAATTTTATACCAATGTTGATATATGGACTGTTCGGAGGGATTTTGACAGTAATGATCCGGAATATCGGTGTGCATATCGATGGGGTACTGTATGCTATTTTGATCATCAATCTTGTCAATCCGATTGTCGATAAAATTAGACCCAAAGCACTTGGAAAGGGTGTCTAACATGAATGATATGATAAAAATGGTTGTTGTTCTAACGGTTTTAAGCTCTGTGGCCGGCGGTGTACTTGCTGCCGTAAATAAGGGGACTGCCAGTCAGATTGAGGCGCAGCAGTTGACGTTTGTCAAAGGTCCCGCAATTATGTCCATCCTGGAAGGGTCGACCAACAATCCGATTGAAGACCGCTTTAAAATTGTAGAGGGTGATGCGGAAACGAGTTTTTTTGTCGGTGAAATTGGCGGCAAAACCAATACTATCGCTTTTGAGGGATTCGGGAAAGGATTTGGCGGTGATATCGGCGTGATGGTCGGCATCAACATGGATGAGGATAAGCTGGTTGGTGCGGCTGTTACAGTTCACAGTGAAACACCGGGTCTGGGTGCAAATGCAAAAGACAAGCCCGATCTTGCCGCTCAGTTCAAAGGTCTTTCCATAACGGATCCTGTTATCGTAACCAAAGACGGTGGAAAGATAAATGCAATCAGTGGCGCAACCATTACATCCCGTGCCGTATGCGATGCCGTTGGCAAAGCCATGGCAGCATATCAAAAAATGAAACCACAGTTACAACAAGAAATACAGAAGTTTGGCAAATAGGAGATCAAGATGCCGAAGACGATAGTTCAGGAATTTACAAAAGGATTGTGGCAAGAGCTTCCTCCATTCAGGTTGGTGCTGGGTCTTTGTCCCGTGCTTGGGGTGACCACCACAATGGAAAATGGACTTGGAATGGGGATTGCAACAACATTTGTTTTGTTTGGTTCAAACTTCCTGGTTTCCATGCTGCGAAGCATTATTCCCCAGAAAGTGAGAATTGCCTGTTTTATTATCATTATTGCTTCATTTGTGACGATTGTGGAGCTTTTGATGCAGGCGTATGCCTACCCATTATACCTTAAGCTGGGGGTATTTATCCCGTTGATTGTTGTTAACTGTATTGTTTTGGGACGGGCGGAAGCGTTTGCCTATAAAAATAAGGTGTTCTATTCCATTGCAGACGGCCTGGGTATTGGAATCGGATTTACACTCTCATTAGGTGCTCTCGGCGCTGTGAGAGAATCGTTGGGTAATGGGTCGGTAACGGTTTGGGGAGACCTTTCATACAATTTATTGTCGGCATTTCCGTCTTTTCAGCCGTTTTCGTTTATGGTTCAGGCGCCGGGTGCGTTTATCTGTCTTGGTCTGATGCTCTGTTTCATAAATGCGATAGGGGATTAACAGGAGAACATAATGGGTTATTTTGAACTTATCATTGCATGTATTTTTGTTAATAATATCCTGCTTGCTCAGTTTCTTGGTAATTGTCCTTTTCTGGGGACATCGAAAAAAATGGAAACTGCTGTGGGGATGGGAATGGCAGTAATTTTTGTGCTGGTCCTGGCAGGAACGATTACCTGGGTTATTTATACCTTTATTCTGGTTAAATTTGGCCTGGTATATCTCCGGACCATCGCGTTTATTGTGGTCATTGCCTCTCTGGTTCAATTTGTTGAAATGTTTTTGAAAAAGAGTATTCCCGCGTTGTATGCCGGCCTCGGTATTTTTTTACCGCTGATCACCACAAACTGTGCGGTCATGGGGGTATGCGTATTAAATATTGATAAGGAATTTACATTCCTTCAGGCATTGGTCGCTTCACTTTTTTATGCGGTCGGTTTCGGGTTGGCGCTGGTCCTTTTTGCCGGCCTTCGGGAACGGACGCTTCTCGCACGGGTACCGAAGCCGCTTCAGGATACATCTATTGCACTGATTACCGCCGGCATGATTTCTCTGGCCTTTTTTGCATTCCAAGGAATGGTTTAGCGTATTTTTTTCAAATATTAGTGAAACTCCATGCTGTTAATTTTTTGATGGCGATGTTGATTTTGATCGTTCAACATCAATTGATGAATAGAAATAATCAAGAGGATTGTCGTGGTTGAATCTATACTATTTACATTCGGGCTGGGCGCTGTTTGCGGTATAATTTTAAGCTTTGCTTCTAAAATATTTTATGTGTATGAAGATCCACGGATAGCAAAAGTTGAAAATCTTCTGGCGGGTGCAAATTGTGGTGGTTGCGGTTATGCCGGATGTTCGGCGTGTGCTGAAGCGATCGTGAACGAAGCGGCCCCTGCCAATGCGTGTATCCTTATCGGCCCAGAGAATATATCTGAAATTGCGATTATTATGGGGTCTGAGGCTGGCACGGCCGAACCATTGAAATCATATAATAATTGCAGCGGCGGTAATCGGGCGACGGATCGATTTATCTATAATGGATTAAATACCTGTCGTGCAGTGGCGTCATTTTACGGTGGGAAACGCGATTGTTCCATTGGTTGTTTAGGGCTTGGTGATTGCGTGCGTGCCTGCGGTTTTGATGCGCTCCACATAGGGGCGAATGGGTATCCGGAAGTTGACAGGGAAAAATGTGTGGGTTGCGGCGCCTGTGAAGCAGCATGCCCCAAATCTATATTGGAAGTCCGTACCCTTTCGCAGCGTCTTTTACATTTAAACAGTTATGATGATGCGTTGGCGCCGTGCGCGCAAACTTGTCCCGCAGAGATCGATATCCCTCGATATATTGGTCACATCCGCAATGGAGAATACGAAGCAGCGGTCAATACCATCCGGGAACGGAATCCCTTGTTGCTGGCCTGTGGCAGGGTTTGTCCGCATCCTTGCGAATCATTCTGCCGTCGTGGGGTTGAAGATGAGCCGGTTTCAATCAACCAGTTGAAACGCTTTGTCGCTGACTATGAAATGAATTCAGGCAAGCGGTTTCCCATCGAATGTGCGCCGGATACCGGTAAACGCGTTGCGGTCATCGGTGGCGGGCCTGCCGGACTGAGTTGTGCTTATTTCTTAAGACGCATCGGACACCGTCCTGAAATATTTGAAGCCATGCCGAAGTTGGGCGGCATGTTGCGATATGGAATTCCTGAATATCGGCTTCCGAAAAAGGTCCTTGACTGGGAAATAGAGGGGATTTTAAATTTAGGTATAGACACTCATACCAATGTCCGCCTGGGGCTTGATTTTGATTTTGGTTCATTGATCGCTTCTGGTTTTGACACCGTCTTTTTTAGTGTCGGTGCATGGAATGATTATAATCTTGGCATCCCCGGAGAAGATCTGACCGGATGTTTTACCGGGATTGATTTTTTGGCTAAAATTGGCAATAATGAAAATGTCCGTATCGGTCAACGGGTAGCGGTTATCGGCGGTGGAAATACAGCCATTGACTGCTGCCGGACCCTGCTACGCAAAGGGGTAGACAGGGTCTATCTGGTTTATCGGCGAACACGCAAAGAAATGCCGGCCAATGAAGTTGAAATTGTCGCATCCGAGCATGAAGGGATCGAATTCGTATTTTTGGCAGCGCCGAACAAGGTTGTCGGGGATGAAAAAAATCAGGTCACGGGTCTTGAATATCTGAAAATGGAACTGGGAGAGCCGGATGCCAGTGGACGAAGACGACCCGTCCCGATTGAAGGCTCTGAGACGATTCTTGATGTGGATATGATTATTACGGCTATTGGCCAGTCACCGTTACTGGCATTTCGTGGCAAGGGGGATCGTTTAGATGAATTGAAAATCACCCGACGGAAAACAATTGAAGTAGAGCCTGCCACGAGTCAGACCAATGTACCCTATATTTTTGCAGCTGGTGATGCAGCGACCGGTCCATCCCTGGTAGTGACGGCCATCGGCGGCGGTCGAAAAGCAGCTCGGTCAATCGATTTGTTTTTGGCCGGTAAACCAGTGGTTTCTCAGCCGGAATTTTTGTTGAATAAGCATATCCCCGGCACTATATTTGAGTCTGTAGAGGGCATTATTCCCAAAAAAAGAACTGAAATGCCGGAACTCCCGGTTGAAGCACGTGTCAACAATCTTAGTGAGGTCGATTTGGTGATTTCTGAAGCTGATGCGCTATATGAATCAAGCAGATGTTTGAATTGTTGCAGACTATGTTATAATGCGGACGCATAAATCGGGTTTTATAAACGGTTCGTTTTTGTTTCTATCATAGGAGAATGAAGATGATTACGCTTAAAGAATTGGACAATGTTCAGGCATTTAAGTCCCTTGACTGATAACCATTTGGAGTCTTAAAGGAATTCTGCGTCAAAGAAGCGTTTAAGCGTGGGGACAGACTTTTTAAAGAAGGCGATTCTGCCGAGCACCTGTGGATTGTTACTGACGGTAAAGTTGATGGCTTCGTAAAAAGTCCAAATTCTTTGTTGCGCTGCATTCTTCGTTTCTTCAAAGTACGCTAAGTACTAATCATCACTCAGGATTTGCGCGCCTCGAATTTGGAACTTTTTTCTTTGCCATCCGAATCTGACTTTTTACGAGAGCATCAAAGTTGATCTTCGGTTTGAACTTCCCGGCAACAGGGCGACGTCTGAGGAGAACACGATTTCGTCTCTTGCGGCGGAGGATGATAAAAAAAGAACTTTGGGCTGGTCGTGTTTTGTGCCGCCATTTCGCTTGATGCTTTCCGCCTATTGCGTGACCCGTTCCTGTAGCGTGATTAAGATTGCCAAAACAGATATGCTGGATTTATTTGAAAAAAATGAATCAATGGGATTCCTGATTATGTCTTATCTTGTAAAGGTTTTAGGCTTTCGTTTTCAGCAGTTTCAGGATGAACTGGCCAGGTAAAAAGGGCATGATATTATGCATTCCTGGTAAGATTTGATACCCAGTGATATGCTTCAATTTTTAATTTATATTATGTATATCAGCAAAGATATAAACCGCATCGTTTCTGTTTAGAACGATGCGGTTTTTTTTATTCAATTTTTGTTGTCACTTGATGGCTTTACATCCTTTTTAAATACTGGTAAATTTATGTCAGAAGTTCAGACTTAAACCAATTTATTGTCGGATATTATGTAAGGAGTTTTACCTGTGAATGAAATAGATCAGCGGCGCAAACAGGCGGCGATAGAGATTCAATTAATGACTCGTCAGGTAGAAGAAATGGATGGTAAAATAAGGGCATATTTGGCGGACCGCAAAAATAAACCCCACCCCAGGCACCTGGATCTCATTGAGAAGGTACAAGGATATCGTGTGCCTTCCAGCATATCAACCAAGCATTTGGTGACACTCCTGGATAATCTGCAATGGAAAGTGCATTACAATAAAAGAGCCTGGAAGCAGTTCTGGGAGAACGCAGAGGCCCAGCGGCGTAAAGAAAAACCGAATACCGCCCCTAACGCTGAAAATATTCAGTCTGTTCAAAATAAAGACATAAGAGCTTCTACGCCACAATATTCCGTTGATACACTTTGGGAAATTCAAAAAGAAAAACTAAGGGGGTATGGGTTGTCTGAAGCCAAAGAAACAAAGCCAGTGTTTAAGAAACGAATGATACAAGAATATAAAAAATTAAATCAGGATAAAAAATTAAACCAGGAAATTATCTTAACTTTTGACAAGGATTCAAAGCACTGTAAGCTTGATTTAAAATAACAGCCTGATTTTATGATATTTTTTTAATGATGTCGATGAAATCAATCATGTCGTCAGGAAGCGGGGCCTCAAACTTCAGGTTTTCACTAGTTTCAGGATGGATGAATCCGAGCTGCCAGGCATGAAGCATTTGTCTCGGGACATTGCAGATGACTTTTTTTAATGGCGGATTGTTTTCAAACCGCTTAAGGGGCCTTTTAAATCCATATGTCGGATCCCCGACGATTGGGTGCCCGATTGCTGTACAATGAACCCGAATTTGGTGGGTCCTGCCGGTTTTAATATTAAATTCTACAAGTGTCAGTCGTTGAAATTTTTCTTTTATTTTCCAGTGTGTTTCAGCATATCTTGCATTGCCATGATCTGTTACAGTCATTTTTTTTCGGTGACTGGCATGCCGGCCGATTTTTAATAGAATCTGCCCGGTGTTCTGGTCCGGTATCCCATAAACAATGCCCAGGTATGTTTTACTGATACGTCTTTCTTTAAACTGTGACACCAGATAATTATAGGCGGATTCTGTTTTTGCGACAACCATAATACCGGATGTATCCTTATCCAGGCGATGAACAATGCCGGGGCGGGTTGGGTCCACACCAACGCCTTTGATCTCAGGTCGAAGAAAAAGAAGCCCATTTGCGATTGTGCCATGGTTATGCCCGGGGGAAGGGTGTACGACGATACCAGAACGTTTGTTAATCACCAGGAACAGGGCATCTTCAAACAGTATCTGGAGAGCGATTGGTTCAGGTTCAAATAGGCAAGCGGCTGGTTCATGAATTGTTCCTGCGACAATGTCGCCGGCACTTAATCGATAGCCTGGTTTTTTCATGGATCCGGAGACGGAGATGTCTCCATTTCGGATTAATTGGGATGCTTTGCTGCGGGATAATTCGGGGAAACGGGATGTTACAAATGAATCAAGCCGTTTGCCGATATCAGTAATTTCAACCGGTATGGCAAACGACCTGTTACTATTATCATGCATGACAGGGGATAAGTAGATTAGACTTCTGCTTCTTCTTCTGCCGGTTTTTCAAATAAGGATTCAATTTCTGCCCATACGGTTTCTTCATCACTGTTTTTTGCCGTACAAAGTTCTCTTAAGAGCAGGCCTTTGGCTGTATCAAGAAGTTTGCGTTCTCCAAAAGATAAGTCCTTGATCAGCTTTAAGAGAAATAAATCCCTGAAAACTTCAGCAACATCAAAAAGAGAACCGGTTTTCAGCTTGTCCATATATTCTTTATATCGACGGTTCCATGTTTGATTATCAAAAATATCATCTTTTTTTGTTTGTAATAATTCGTATATTTCAGGAACCTGAGTGGAATCGATTGTATTTCTTAATCCGACAGAATCCACATTCCACGTCGGGATCATTATTACCATGCTGTTTTCAAGTATTTTTAAAATATAAAAATCATGTTTTTCACCGTTGATCGTCCGGCTTTCAATGGATTCAATTCGTCCCACTCCATGCGCCGGGTATACAGCCAGGTCACCTACCTGAAATGTTCTAATACCTGTTTCTTCTTCCTCTTTTATGATTACGTTACTTGCTTTTTTTACCATTTTACACACCGTATTACATTGTCTAGTTATTAAAATATCAAATAAAAACAAATCAATATCATTTAATCGGAAGAAAATCAACAAAAAAAAGGGGATTGACAGTTAAACTGCCAATCCCCTTTGGGACTTAACTTGTAAATTGTAACAGTATTACAACAGGAAAGGAACCATCAGCAATGCGACAACATTAAGAATTTTAATCATCGGGTTGATAGCCGGACCAGCAGTATCTTTGTAGGGATCGCCGACTGTATCACCGGTAACTGCAGCTTTATGAGCATCACTGCCCTTGCCGCCGAAGAAACCGTCTTCGATGTATTTTT
>CAZQLG010000005.1:0-6677 GCA_964594105.1 uncultured Desulfococcus sp.
CTTGAATTGTGATTTGTTTCCAAAAATGTTCATTCAAACAAGCGGTGGTTAATGATTTTTTTAATCGCGGTAAATGGTGCCGGACCCTTTTTTTTCTCTTTCTTCTTTTCTCCTGGCAGAAATTTGGGAAAGAGGATGGTGCTTAATTCAGGCCTAAAGCATGTTCCGGTAAATCTGAAACCGGTTTTTTACTGTGGCCATCTGGGCGGCGTCCGGATATTTTTTTTGCCATTGATAACATTTTTCAAGCCGGGATGACAGGGGCGGGTGCGTTGAAAACCACGATCCCTTGCTGGTGGCAGTTGCTTCTTTTTCCTGGAGCATTCGCAAAACCCGGATCAGTCCATTGGGATCATAACCGGTGCGGTAGGCCACATCCATGCCCGATTCATCCGCTTCATATTCCAGGCCTTTATCAAGCCCCTGGTCAAACAATACGTTTTGCAGATTACCGACCATGTCCCGGAATTGTTTGCCTTTAGCCCCCTTCATGTTGACAGTGCCGATCTTGGCAGCACTTTCAAAAAATTTGGCACGCCGGACAGAACCAATCGCATGCTTGTGAGCTACATGAGCGACTTCATGGGCCAGCACACAGGCAAGTTCCGCTTCATCATTCATCCCTTTCACCAATGCCTTGCTGACAAAAATAATGCCTCCGGGACAGGCAAACGCATTATAAATCGGTGTGTCCACAACCACAAAATAATAGGTGATATCCGGCCGCGTTGAATTTTTTGCCACCGCATTACCCAGTGTGGTGACATATTTCTGGAGTTTGTCGTTTTTTACCGGAAGACCAAATCGCTGAAACCCTTCTAAGGCCAAGGTCTCACCAATGGTGAATTCGGATTTGTAATCAATTCCTTCGGCACTTTGAACAATGCCGGTTAATCCTTCAAGGGCCTGTTTGGCTTTATTTATATCACTGTTCTTACCTTCCGGATCAATAATTCTAAACAGGTCAAACGCGTAAGCCGGACAGGAAAGAAACAGGGCAAAAGGGCCGGCCAGTTTTAAAAAATTTCTTCGGCTCGTAATAGTATTCTTTTGGGAAATATTTTTGATTTTTTTCATGATATCCTCGCGTTTTATTTTATTCAGCATATTCGCCGATGCCGCCTTGTTTTAAAAACTGGTCAATTTCCTGTTCCTTGACTTTGCGTGAGATCACGGAATCCAACGCATCCTGGCTTTGCTGTGGTGTGCCGGTAGACTGAGCGTATTCTTTGGCTTCCGGCGACAGTCCTCTGATGCTTCTGGATGAATCGGCGGCATCCGCATTGATGTCGCTACCGGAAAGTCCGCCAAGAAGCCCTCCGAGACCACTGCCATCAACGTCAGTCTCTTCAATTTCCGGTTCTTCTTCAGAAACCTTGCCCCGGTAAATCCAACCGGTTGTATTTTCTTCGGTGGCGACCTGATACCAACGGCCTTCTTTTGAAACAAGGGTCAGTTCCGATCCGCGCTTCAGTTCAATAATGGTTGCCGATGAATTGGAACTTTCGGATTTTAATTCGGCATTTTCAGAAGTGACATACAACGTAGTCGCTGCAAAGCTAATGGATAGGATGAAAAATAAACAAAAGAACAGGGTCGAAGAAAAAATCAATTGTCGTTTCATTTTGACACCTCGTTTACGAAATTTAATAATAGTCACCGACAAGTGTAAATGCCCCCCAATAACCGGGATGCGGGTATCGGGTTTTAACATGGAGCGCTGCTTGTTTTAAACAGTCGGCCTTGTTCTGATTCATGTACAGGCGGTAAAACGTTTTTATCATAACGGCTGTTGATACGTCACTGACCCGCCAGAGGCTTGATACGACCGTATGGGTTCCGGCAAAGAAGAAGGATCGGTTGAGCCCGACAACATCATCGCCAGCGCTTATTTTTCCCAATCCGGTCTGGCAGGCACTTAAGAATACCATGTCCGCGTTAATTTTCAGGCCAAAAATTTCACCTGCCTCTAAATTGCCATCGAAATCGGATTTTGTAAAGTTTTTATCCTTGGGTGGTGCAAGTTTAATTGCCGACAGGAGGGGATTTATCGGGTCGAACTCGCCGTGGGAGGCGATATGGATAATGTCAAACCCGGATATATTATTTGTCACCCAGTCTTCGGTGGCATTTTCCCTCGTTAAAATAGAAACTTCCGGAAAATTCCATTTAATCGACCCCACTTCCTGTTCTGCAAACGGAAGATCTAAAATCGGGTCGCCCAAATCCGGATTACCCACTGCCAGAACCCTGGGACTTCGATAGGGGCGGGTCATGCGTCGACTCAATGTGTATTCCAGGACGGCGGCGCTGGGAACATAAAACAGGGAGAATTCATCTAAAAGAAACGATTTTCCATTGTAAAGGGTCGCAAAAGAAAGGTAATGTAGCGAGCTGTGGGGACTGATGCCGAGGGTGTGAACACCTTTAAGATGCGGTATTAAAGGTTCAAACAGCTGTACATACAAACCGGTCGAATGCTTTTCATAGGGTTCGAGATTCTGGATGATCCGCCGGTATTGCAGAATCCGCTTTTCAAGCTCAACTCTGTCTGCGGGAATCCGGATCAGTTGAAGTTGTTTTTCCGGATTCTCAATATCAGAACGTAAAATCCAGCAGAAAATTTCCTTTTCAAGAAGATAGTAAGACAAAAGAGCAGTGCCGGGTTCCATAAAACGGATCAGTTTTTTCGTATCCACATCAGGAACGGAAACCATGGATGCCAGTTGCGGATTCCGCATCTGCATGTCTATGATGATATTTTGAAGATCATGCTGCAGGTTTGTTAAGGTTTCTGTGTAAACTTCACGCTCAGAGGCATTATCGGACGATTCACCGGAAGCTTCACCGGCCAGTCCCAGTAATAATTCAGTCGTTTCTATTTCGGATTTAATGATCTGCTGTTTTTTGTACAGTATTTGATCTGCTTTATCCGCAAACCCGATCTGCTGACCACCCAGAAGATCGATGAAATTTCTGGCACGGGAGCGTTCCGCCATTTCAAAAGACTGGATCGGTAAATTCTTGTCTGCCAGAAGTTTAACCAGGGTTTCATAAACCGAAAGTTTATTGGCAATAAAATTTTCTTTGAGCTGTTTAATTTTTATATCCGAACGGAGCTGTTCGATCACTTCCACGGATTTACGAAGCAGGTTTTCAGCGGCATCCAGGTCGTTGTTGAAAGTGATCTGGATTTTTGCCAGGCCGAACAAAGACCGCCATTGCGTTTCTTTTATCATCATAGATTCGGAAAGATCCAGCGCGGTCTGATAAGCGCTTTGCGCCGCGGGATAATCTTTTAAGGCAAACAGGGCATCGCCTTTCCCTAAAATTGCTTTGGCCGCGTTAATCCGGTTGCCAATGGCAGTGGAAATTGAATATGCCCGATCAAAAAGTGCTGCCGCTTTTTTGGGCTGGTCGAGTTTTAGAAACGTCAGCCCTTTATTCCGAAAGTCATAAGCCAGTCCCCATTTTGAACCCATGGATTCATCAATTAAAATTGCCTGGTCAAACGTTGTCATCGCTTTTTCATAATCGCCCTTGTCACGATAAATCAGTCCCATGTTGTTAAGTGTAGAAGCGATTTCATCCGGGCGTATTTTCAGGTTTTTCGCATCAGTTAACGCATTGTTTAAGGCTTTTAGCGCTTTTTCGTAATCTCCCAAGGTCCACCATATCAACCCTTCGGTGTTGAGCGAGATCACCTTCATCAGTGAAAACTGCTCATTTTTAGAAATTTTGTAACACTGGCGCTGGCGCTTAAACGCTTGTTCATATCTTCCCTGGAACCATGCATTGTTCGCCTGTTCAATGAGAATTTTGACTTTAATCATTAGCTGATCCGGCGCTTTGGATTCGATCATCGAAAGGCTTTGTTCAAAAGAATGGTCGGCTTTGGAAAAATTCCCCAGCAAACGATAACAGCGCCCAATGTTCAGTCTGGATTCCGCGATTTTTTCAAAATCATCGGATGCCAAATAAATTTCCAGCGCTTTTTCATAATTTACAATGGCTGTGGCATACTGGTTTAACCTCAGATCATAAACCCGGCCGATGTTTAAATATTGGTCTCCCAACAGTTCTGACTGGTCCAGGGTCCGGCTGAGATCTGCCGCGTCTTTAAACCGACTTAACGCGGTATCATAGTTTGTCGCATTTTCAAGGACAATCCCTAAATCCATGACAGCGTGGATCAGGTCTTTATCTGCCGGCAACCGGGACATGATGTGAACAGCATTTTCGATAACCGGAATCGCTTTTTCAAAATCATCTTTTTTGGAATACATCAGGCCCAGGCGCAGGAGGGACTCTGCGTGGGCTTTTGAACCGGGGTTACTGTCTGCAAAAAGATCGGCAAGATCTCTGGCAAAAATTAACGCCGTTTCATTGTTGCCGGACCGGTAAGCGCTTTCACGGGCGTATTTATACAGGTCCGGAAGATATTGGTCGTATTTGGAAATTTCATTGGCAACGGCAATGGCATTTTCAAACAAAACAGTGGCAGATACATAATTTTTACGGTCAAATTCCAATCGTCCGGTTTTGACATATTGAATAAAATTCTTTTTGGCGAATTTTGCGGATTCTTTTTTGGTCATCCCCTGATAGCCGAGGTACAGAAGCTGGTTCGGTTTAATCTTTTCCGGATGATTTCCTTTTGGTTTTAACTCATCCGGTTTAATCTCTTCCGGTTTAATTTCCGGCAGCTTCATATTTTTTGGATCACTTCCTGTTTCAGGAATCAAAGCAGAAAAACCGGATTTTAATGCCTCAATACCTGACATGTCGGAATATGATGCCAGAATTTCTGATACCAGGGGCATTTTCCCCTGTGCATCATCAATAAAAATCGTTGCCGGACATCCGTATATGGAAAACAGATGCCCGGTAAGATAAAGTAGATCCGGACTTTCCCTTTTCAAAATTGACAATGAAAGGTTGGAAGATCCTGCCAGCAGAGTTTCCAGTCGGATGCGCATGTCATCATCCATATATACCGCAAAAAAGTCACGGGCAATATCACCCGGTTCGGTGGGAACGGTTGCAGCCGGCACTGGCCCGTTTGCGATAAACATGGTGTTGACGTTTGAAAAAATATTCTGGAAACCGTCTTTATTCATCTCTTCATCTATCTTTTCATCCATATTTTTATCTGGGGCATAGGATTTGATGTCATATTTTTCTGATAGTGGTTTTTGTGCCACTGGTTTTGGAAACCGGACCGGTGGCACGGCAATGAGTTTTTGTTTAAACGGTTTTTTGCTGTTGATGCATCTTTGCAAATGCTTTGCGCTGAGCGCATACGGGTAGATAAAATCAAAATTTAAGGCAGCCGGATTTTCACAGGCAATATAGGGTGTTATCCAGTCAATTGTATTATCAATTTTCTGTTTGATCGTATGTATATCATCAGCCATAAATGCCTCTGTTTCATCCCTGGTGATCAGAAACACCACATAGGGCGAATTTTTTTGACCGGGATGAAAGATTCTTGCCACCGCATCATCTTCGGTCAATATTTCCGCCAGATCCATAACATCAAACGGTTCAGCAGACATCAGGGAGATAAAGTCAGGCAAAGAAGACACCGGTCGTGCGTAAAAAAAATCTTCGGCAAGGGTCTGATATCGACTGATCAGTTTCTGGCGGGTTTCAGACAATTCTTTTGCCCGGTTTTGGTTTTTTTCGGTGCCCTTTTCATCAATTGCCAGTTTCAGGTTGATATCTGCCAGCGCGTCTGCGGTTTGTTCTATGTGCTGCGCCAGAGCCATGAGAAGAACCGCCAGATTTTGTGTCTCTTTGGTGTTGATATTTTTAAACAGCGCGGGAAGATTTTCATTATCCGTCCCCATTTGATCAGCCAGCAGCATTTTTTCATTTTCAAGTCGCTGTTCGATAAATGGCTGGCGGTCTTTATCAGCCGTCTTTGCTTCTTTTTTAAGTTTTTGGATTTGTTCAAGTCGCGGGTATAGTTTAGCAAAAAAAGCTTTTTCATGCCGGTTCTGCGGCCGTACATAGGGGGCTAACCGGTTGAACCGTTCGAGTTCGGAAATTTTTTCTGTCAGATTCAATGCCGCATCGGTTTGTTTGTTTTTTAGTTTTTCAAATACCAGTGCTCCAAAACTGTCGATAATCTCCATGGGTGCGCATCCCGCCCGGGATACAGTGACTGTTTCCAGCACTTTCAGCGCTTCGTTGCGGTTGTTAAGACCGATCAGCGCCCGCCATTCCATTTCCGGAAAAACACCCATTTTACAATATTTGAGCGCGCTTTCATAATGCAGTACCGATGCTTGATCGTCACCCAAATCACGGGAAACAGCAGCCATATTCAGATAAAGGGACGTTCCGGTTTCCAATAGGCTTCGGGTGAACTGGGATGTATTTTTCTCAAAAAGTGTAAGACCCCGCGTAAAATGGCCGACTGCATGCTGCTCTAAGTTGATTTGAAAGACTGAGGTTTCAACAGATGGGGGATAAGACGAAAATTGTCTGGCGGCATTAAAATAAAAAACGCCCAGGATGTTATGATATTTTATCAGCATTGATAAACCAGTAATACCCGTATAACCCGAAAGAAGGTCAGCCGTTTGTTTATCAAGCATCTGCAGCCGGTTTATTCTTATTTTGGCGGCTGATAAATCATCGTTGTTTTTTTGGGCGTTGCTTTTCCCGGC
>CAZQLG010000005.1:6777-26408 GCA_964594105.1 uncultured Desulfococcus sp.
CCGGCAAAGAATTGCTGTCCCACTGATGTCATGTTGGTAATATTTGACGCAGCACTTACCGGGTTTTCCAGTTTCAGGCATAGACGGGCAGAAACAGCGAAATTTTCAAATGCGCTTTCAAAATCACCCACCGCATTATCTAAAAGTGCGGCGCGATGATATAGCAATGAGACGCCATACAGGTCTTTTGTTTGAACAGTTTCCGGGTTCGGATAATCCTTGAGCTGTTTTTTCAGCTCAAGGCGGGATATTTCCAAATGCCCCAGTTCCAGCTGAATCCGGGAAATAAACGTTTTGGCCAGGCGTTTTTCCTGTGATTCTGAAAAGCCTTTGGCTGCCTGGGTGGCGGAAGCCGCATCCAGAGATGTGGAAATGGAGATGTTGATCAGCGCCTGCTTTTCTTTTTCCGCCGGCGCCGGCACCCCGTAAAGATCAATGAAAGACAGCACTTTGTAAAAGTCTTCAGACGCTTTTTTCAACAGCTGGTTTCGCTGATCCCCAGTAACGCTGTTGGCCAACTGGTAGGTATTATAAGCCACCGATCGCCGGTTGCGGGGCAAGTTGGTTACATTTCCTGTTTTTTCATTGATTGAAAATACCTGTTCAAAAGTGTGCGCAGCCTTTTCCCAGTCACCATTTTCCTGATACGCCAACCCTAACCGGTCTGATATTTCCGCCTTAAGTTCAACCAGGCGTTCCGGGAAATCCAGGGCTTTTTGAATTTGGCGGGTAAGATTAAACAGATTCTGACGCGCGTTAACCACCGGGATACGTCCCGGGATTTCTTCAATCGCGGTATTATATTTTTGGGCCAGTTTAAATGCGGACGTGTTTACCTGTTCCTGTTCTTTGATGAGCAGAAGCATCTTTTCCTTATACGATTTCCACTTGCCAGACGGCGGCGGAAAAGTTTTTTCCGCAAGTGCTGCCGCCTTCAAATTTTGAGCGGATTGTTTTTGTCCGGTTTTTTCTGCTAACACTTTGGTTTTTTCTATGTTTACGCCCGGATCGATTATTTTATCTTTCATATACCGGTTGAGCTTGTCAAACGACCGGGAAGGTGCCAGCGGATCAATGTGGCGGTCAATCAGTTCAATGGCGTGTGAAAATGCACTAATCGTATTTTCGATATCATCGTCCTGAAACGCACATTCACCGTATCGTTTAAAGAAAACAATTTCAGTGTTTGGGTCAGAAAATTCAATATCACTTTGAAAACGGCTCGAATAGAAATCAAACGCTTTTCCATACTGCCCCATCAGATAATAAATATTGCCCAGGTTTAATTCCAGGTTGGCGGCATTTTCAGCATTTTGAACATGATCATTTAAAAAATAAGCTTTCTGATAAGACATTAACGCGTGTTCCAACTGCCTGGATTCACCGTAAACGGTTTCAAGAACTTCATACACGTATCCGAGGGTCTGATGAAAATATTCAATGCTGCTGTTGAAACGGATTGATTTTTCAATCAGCTTTTTTGCTTCTTTTGCCGAATTTTCATTGTTCAAATACGTTAAACACAACCCGGTACAATACAGCCAGACAGGATCTTTGACATCTGATTTCAGATTTTTGCGGTAAATTGCCAGCACGGTTTCAATATTGTCGGAGACCGCCGCGCACTTGATATATCCCCGGTGGGCCTCAATAATTCGGTCATCATAATCAATGAGTTCCTTAAACATGCTGCGTGCCGATGGAATTTCGCCCAGGCGGAATAAAAATTCACCGGCCGAAACGTTTTTCCGGATATACCCCTGACGGGCCAGCTGATAAATCCGGTCCGTAAAATCCCGGAGGCTGATTTCTTTTTCATAAAGATCTATGGCTGCTCGGAATTGCTCCTCATTGAATAAAATTTCCGCTAAAGAAAGCCGGGCAGCAGCCGTCTGGGTCGTCAGACCGGCATATGAATCCAGGACATTCTCATACGCCGCCTTTGCCTGTAAAAGTTCATTGGTTTCATAATACAGGTCACCGATGCGGTTTAACGCGCCCATGGCAAGGGGAGGAGCAGTGGCCTGATTTTCAATGGCCGTAAGGTTCAGTTTCTGGATTTTTTCATCGCGGTCTGTATTGGCAAAATTTGTCAGGATATGCCCGACAATGCCTTCTACGGCTTTATCCACCCATTTGCGCTGGTCGCGATAATTGATAATGATCTTTTTTAAGGTATCAATCACCTGACTGTTGGCAGCGGTTTTGGCGTAAATTTGTGCTTTGACAAATAATGCCTGGGCTTTTTGGGAATTATTCGCCGCATCGTCTGAAAGGACTTTCTCAAGACGGTCAAGTGCTTTTGACATTTCAGCCAGGCCGGGATCTGATTTTAACACGACATTAACACTTTCTATCCGGGCTTCTGCCGCAATTGTCCCGGGATACTGATCAATAATCCGGTCCAGGCGGGTCAGGCTTTTTTTAAGACTGTTTTGTTTTTCAGATGCGCGGGTAACGGATTCCGCAGCAATTTGAAATTCGATGCGGATTTGCCGGATTTGCGCGAGTACGGACTCCGGAAGAATATCACTGTAAGCGTTGCGGACATACTGGTAGGCGCCCATCGCGGATATTGTCAGGTTCAGCTCCTGAAATATGCCGGCAGCTTCATAACCGGCTTTTGCACAGACATCCGTATCATCACTAAAATTTTCAATGACACGGATATATGCCAGAAGGGTTTTATAGGGATTGTACGGAACCCGGGCAGCAATTTTTTCAGCTTTTAAAAACTGATCAGCAGAAGAATCAGCGGTACGGATATATCCTTCGTCCGGAATTGCCCAGCAGTTGCTGACGCCCCCTTCACTGGAAAGAAAATAAATCCAACCGCCGGCAGCAAACGGTTTAAACGATACCTGATTTAAAGGGGTCACCGGGTAAGGGATATTCTTCGGGTTATCTGTTTGAATTCTACAGATTACCGGGTGATCTTCCGGACTCAGTTTATTGTCATGATTCGTATCTGATCCGATCCTTGAAAAATAAAGCGTGCGGCTGTCTATCGTCCACTGGGGAAACATGTCAATAGCCGGGCCGCCGGTGATCTGACGAACGGTGTTGTCGTCCGTATTCATAATAAAGATGTCGCCGGATGCGTCATTTCTGGCAGATACAAATGCCAGTTTGCGATTGTCAGGAGACAACGCGCAGAACATGGCATCTCCACCGGTATTCAGAGATACGGGTCGCTTGGCACCTTTTTTAAGATCAAGAACAGAAAGATGTCGGGGACGGTTGCCAATGGCCTGATGAAAATAAATAAACCGGCTGTCAGCAGAAAAACAGGGGCCGCCGTCTTCGGTTTTTCTGTCAGTCAGGCGAATTGGATTTGATTCGTCATCTTTTCGGTCGATGATGTAGATATCGCCTTTTACATCGTAGCCGGTATCCACATACGCCACATATCGGCCGTCTGTTGAAATTGTCGGGGATGATTTAACCGATGCGCCGCCGGCCAGTTTTTCCGGCAAAATGACCACATCCGGATCTGCCGATGCCAGCCAGAGCGTCGTCGGTTTTTCGTCTCCGCTGATATAGACGATATGCCGGCCATCAGCGGAAACGGCCATATCAAGAACCGGTTCCACGCGGGAAGTGACCTGGGTCGGGAGATTAAACAATTTTTCAGCTGTATTTTCTGTTTCTGCCAGAGCATCTGACAGCCACCAGTGGCTATGCACAAAAAGAAAAAAAACCAGAAAATATGGAATAAAAACCATCCATCGGTGTGACCGTATTAAAAATCGGATTGGTTTCATGGCGTGTCCTTTTTTATTTTTCTCAGCCAGTTTCCGTCTGCATCCTGGATTTTATCTCCGGGAACGGCTTTTTCCGTGTTGATTTTGCCAAATATTTTTTTTACTTCCGGCAAGTCGGCTTCACTCAAGTCTTCATTCATATAAATCACCCGCATCATGATTTTTTCACGGGATTCGTTTATTTTTGTAATCACAAATTCAAACTCTTTGGCAGAATATCTCTCGGCAAAACTTTTCAATTTTTCCGGGATATCTGCGCGGTCGATTTTAAATGGTTCGATCAGTCCCTGATTGTTTTCGCCGGCCCAGCCAAGCTGTTTAAATGAATCCAGGTCATCGGCATGAAAATCAATAGTCTGCATGGCGCTGATGGTATCCTTGTATTCCCGGCTGTGTTCCGGCGGACGGGCGATTTTGCCGCTGGTATCCACTCCCCGGACCGAAGCGGCCAAAAGCATCTGCGCGTCAAGTGAATTATAGGAACCCAGTACCTGATTTTCCAGAGCGGTCCGCTCACTGAGCATTTCTACTTTTACATCAGCCAGGGTGCAGCCGAAAAGGCCTGCCAGGATAATTAACAGGATCGTTAATATGAGTATACGGTTGAATTTTTTTTTCATTGAATGATCCTTTTTTTTGCCGTCAAATTTATTCAAAAGTAATCGCTTTCGTCTGTTTATTAATCACAATATGTTCTGCGGAAACTTTCTGTAAAATCGAAATCACCGGTGCCAAACCGGAAAGTTTTTCTTCAAAGCGTTCCAACCCCGGAACCTGGGCGATGTTTAATCGCCGGATGGCCGGCAATGAAAATTCAATGCCTTTAATGGAAACGTTGCCACGCAAAGATAAAAATCCGTCTTTAATATCTAAGCGGATCTTTTTAGGGGACCCGTTTTTTAACAATCGGCGCTGGGAAACAATCGCCTCATTGCTCTCATAAGGATCTATGGAATATAACAGTCGTTCAAGTGCCATAGAACCGATTTGGGTGAACGCCACCGTAATGGTTGCGTTTTCAAGTATGGTCTGAAGCTGGTCTGTAACAGGAAACGCCGCGTAAAGCGATCCGCTAATGTTTGCTTTTGAGTAATCGTCTTTAGAAAATGCCCCGGGAAAAAACTGTGCGAAATTGATTCCGGAAAATGTCAGGGCCGTGTTTACATTAAACGTTTTGTTTTTATGAATTGGGTCCTGTACCTGTTTTTTAAGAAGGGCAATGGATCCGTTAATGGTGCCTCCCAAAAGATTGAACTGGAAATAATCCAGATTCGGCAGGCCATTATCCAGATTCAGCATCACCATGGATTCATCGATGATTAATGGAAACGGAGCGGCAAGAACATCTGCTTTTTGAAACGAAAAGGCCGGTTTCGGATTCATGCGTTCGTAAAGTTGCCGGATATGCCGGTAAATTTCCGAATTTTGGGTAAACAAAGAAGATTGCCAGGCAGAATCAATCACATTCGCGGAAAGGCCGGCACTGTTTGAAAATGCCAGTGCTTTGTCAGTTGATTGAATCCGGTATGATTTTGAAAAATCAATATTGGCATTTGCTTTTTCAATAGACATTTTTTGCAAAATGTTCAAATTCATATCATTAACTGTCAGAGCAAGACCGCTATCTATTGACTGATCCGGTATCAGGGCAAACGTGACCCCTGCGGAAATCTGTCCGGAAAGGGCTGTTTCAGAAAGGGCGGGCAGTCCAAGTGCGCTGATGGCTGTGCAATCCGGAATATTAATGTTAACGCTGATATCCGCCCCTGCTTTTGAAAGCCATGAGCCCAGTTTGGGCATTGGCGAGCGGGTTATTATCCGATCCAGACCGTCAACGGTGATATTGATGGATTCTTCCATTATATTCAAAGATCCTTCAATGCCTGCCTGGGAAACGGTTAAGGACTGATCCAGATTTATGGTTTTTGCATAATCATGGCTGGCAGATAAAGAGAATTGTGCGGATAGCGGGGTGTCCGGATTGATGCCGGGCAGACCATTTAATGAAGCGGCGGTCATCGAACTGATGATATCGCCTTTACCGGCTTTGCCTGACAGTTTATATGAAAACAGGGGGCTGGCTGTGATCGATTTTATGGCTATCAGGCTTTGATCTTGTTTGGAAATTTCAACAGAACCGTTTTCTATATTGATGCCGAAATTAAGGTGGTCGATAAATTCAAGATTATCAGAAAACTGTTTTTTCTTGAGCGCGTCGATTTCCTCAGCATCCGGCCGTCGGCCGGCAGCATCTATGGAGATATTTAAATTTCCTTCACCGTTAATACCGGAAAGTAATTTTTCCGGCAATTTATTTATCAATACCTCAAGGTCTGCATTAACTTTTATATCCGCAATAAAGGATGTGTTTGCCAGATCAACCGCACTGGCATCGATTGTTAAAGAAACAGCATCAGCGGCGCTCATGCGGACAAGAAAATTTTTGATATCTGCATTTATTGGGTCCAGATTTTTTAAAACCAGTTCATTAAACGCGAGGTGCATGTTGATGCCGGTGTCTAAATTGATGGGTCCGATATCTTCTTTGACAATGGAAACTTTTTGAGCAGTAACATCCAGGTGATCCAGTGATCCTGCAATTGTTTCATCCGGACGCAGGGATGCGTTAACCTTTATGGACTGTTCAAGGTCGTTAATCTGAAGCATGTCCGGAAGGTGAATCCTTCCGATTTTCAGCTTGTTGTCCAGTGTTAATTCAGCGGTCATGCCGAATTTGGATTCATCTGTTTTTTGAATATTTATTGCTTTTGCGTATAATTGGTCCAGGCGAATATCAGAAATATTGATTTCATTGGGTGCATTGCCGTTTAACAATTTGTCAATTGCTATAGATAACTTTAAGGCTGCGGATTCAGGGAACAGGTCAACGAGTGTTGCAGTCAGTTTTTTAAGATTTACACGGGTCCCGGATACTTGAAGAACGGCTTCCTGGAGTACAGATTTTTCGTCAGCTTCATCTATTAAACCGACGTGGGGTAAGTTTATTTTAAGCTCGTCAATGACAACATCAGACAGGCCGCAAGGCATGAATCCGTCAAACGTTAGTTCCTTAAGTGATATTGCCGCTTGTTGTCCCTGATGGTCTGTTTCAATTGTTGTCGGGATAAACGGGCGCGCAAAAGCGATTATTTCATTGATATCCAGATACAGGGGAGAAACCGCCAGATGGATTTCTTTGTTATCCTGTTTGATCTGTTCAACCCGGCCGGACACATTGATAAAGCTGTTTTCAAGTATGTAAATCTCACCGGTTTTAAGATCCAGTTTCTCTGCTTGTAAATCCATGCTGCCGTTTAAATGAACATTAAAATTCCCCGGGCCGATGGATTTTCCATTGATGATCTTTCCGGAAACTACAAGATCAGAACCGGAAAGTGTTGCATCAAATGCCAGCGGATCATCCGGGCGGGTGCCGGTCACAGCCGATAATTCAATTGTTCCTTTAATCTCTGTGGGAGATGGAAAATCAGGAATCAGGGGAACAGCCACTTCCATCACCGATGCCAGATTAATTTGGATTTTGCTTTTTATCTTAGATATTGGCATGTCTGCGGCAATATCTAAGATAACGCCGGGAAGTTTGGCATCCAGATTGGCAATTAAACCATTGATATTTAAAATACCATCTGAGTTAAACAGGTTTATAATTGATGCGTTTATGGTGGATCGGGGAATGGCCTGATCATTGACCAGAATATTCGTACCCACTGTCAAATTTATTGGCGCAGTTTTTACAGACGGCGCGTCCAGGGTAACTTCAAGATCTTTGACTTTGTATTTTTTTATTTGTTCCCGGTCATCATAGAGGAGATTGATTCCGTTTAACCGGATCTTGGCAGAGACATCTATTGGCAGGGCAAACGGTTTTTTATTATTTTTGTCATCTTTTTCTTCTTCTCCTTGTCCTTCTGTTTCCGGCGGAGCAGGGGGTTTTTCCTTTGCAAGGTCCTTTTTCCCAAGCGTTTCAATGTTTAATTTGCCGCTGCTGTTCTTAATGATATTGGCATTCAGATCGGAAAGCAGAAATTCGAGGCTTATTTTCCGATGCAGCAGCTGTTTAACATTGATTTTCAGCGCGACATGTTCAAGGGATACCAGAAAATTCTTTGAAAAATCCGGTGAATCCGGTATTTCCAGCTTGTTTATAATAATTCCGTCTGACCAGGACCACTCCAGTTTTTCGACATCAACCGGTCGATCCAGAGCATTGGAAATATTATCCTGTATAAAACGGTGGCTCCAGTCTGTGGAAACTGCGGTGGGCAGGAGGACAAGGACCAGAGATACCAGCACGATGACGATAAGTAATAATATAGAAGAATACTTAAACAGCCGGAATAGCCATCTGAAAATGCGGAAATTTTTTAATGACAAGGGCATAGCCAATTAATCACCAGTTTGTGATGGCTTCGCAAAAAGATATCGTTCGATACTTTATCAGAAAATAATTTATATATCATTAACATGGTTTCAATTGCAATAATCTTGGGGCTTTAAATCAGGCGAAATTCATAAAAAGCTCTTCATGGTGACGAATCACCACTGTATGAGAAAATAACTTGTCAATCATTTCAAAAAATTATGGACGAGTTATTTGGAAGTGTTCCCCCCGGCCGCCGTCCGGGACCGAGCCTATAAATAACTTTTGAAAAAACGGTTAAAAATTGAGTTAACACCTTGTTAATAATGGTTATTGCTATATAATTGTTAAATGAAGTTACATAGAAGATTGGTTATCAAGGGTGTTGTAAAATTTGTACGGATGTTCTTGTTGAGACGAAGATTACCGAAAATCATAGATTGCGTTTCACTGCTTTTTTGAGTTTCGCTGAAAAGATTTTAATAAGTCAAGGGCGGACTTGATCCCCGAACTTTATGTGAACGCTATAATTTGTAGCCAAAAAGATTTATTTCGTCACGGAATAGTTCTTCAATCTTCTCCTTTTCCGCCTCACCAAGAATGTCACGATAGCTCCTCTTGTCTTTTCTGAACGTTGATTTTGCTCTCGGCAAATCCAGCTTTTCAGGAATACCGAGTTGTTTTCGAATAACTTCTAATTCTTCTGAGAGATTCTCAAAGCGGCATATTTTGTCAACTGCAATCTGTCCATCTATTGTGTAAATCTCAAAACCTCCACGCTTGAGACTCAAAGGAATTGTTGACCCGACAAACTCTGAAATCGTAGGACGTGGTTCTGATCTATAATTAAAGTAGTATAGAGAGATAATGCGATCCCACGGATTCCTCTCAAAACAAAACTTGTAATAGCTATCCCACACCTGCTCACCTATGCGTGCCTTAACCTTCTTGGCGGAAATGTGATTATGGAACCTTTTCTTTTTATTTCCCTTTATTAGCGCTTTGATCATGTCCTGAACGCCATAGTCCCAAATAGGAGATAGGTAATTCTGAGGCCGCAGGTACCCCAGATCACATCTTTTTTTTTCGTCTTCAGGCGAAATTGGTGTGATAATGTCATCAGCACCGCAATACTTGGACAACGCAATTTCTATTGAGGTACCCGCAGTCTTTTTTGTTTTGAGAAAAATGAACTTATACTTGTGAGAAATAATCATAATTTGCCTTTTGTCTTTTCCGCCTAAAGTACGATTGGGGTGCAGTTAATCCCCTATAAATTTTGATAGATCTGATCCAAGTGCTGAGGCCCTGATCAATGTGCGGGTTTGTTTTTTTACCCCGGCTCTATCAAAGACCCCAAAAACCGCTAATTCGCCGATTATTTCATAGCCCAGGGCTTCTAACGGTCGTCGCATGGCATCTATGGTAAACCCCATATCGTTTTTATCTTCCTGCTCGCATACGGCCGCAATAACCGCTTTCCGGCCCTGATTTGCCAGGCGGCTTGACCAGCCTCTCGGTCGATTATTGTTAAAGTCGTAAAAACAGTACAAACGATCAATAAAGGCTTTCATCCATGCCGTAATATTATAGTTATGGGTCGGGGATACAAGAACAAGACCCCTGGCATCAAGTATTTTCGGGTAAACAAGAGACATGCCGTCCATCAGCCCGGTACAGATTTTATCTTTTCTGCAACGTTCACATCCGATGCATGGCTGATATTGAAAGTCGGCCAATCTCAGCGACTCGGCCATGGTTTGGTTTTCGCTGACTCCTTTGAGAATGGTTCGTAAAATTACATCAGAATTTCCGCCTTTTCTGGGACTGCCGCTGAAACCAAGCACCTTGGGTTCAGGAGGGTGATTTTTATCATCTTCCCGGATAAACGCATTAAAAGAAGTCATCATCATCTCCGAAAAATAATTTTTGCTATATCAATCGATCGTTATCGTATAATAAAAAATTCCTGCTCAATCGATTTTTTCATAATTATTAATTGCCTGGAGAACTTCAAGAACAAACCCTTCATGATCCCAGCCATCATCATTGGGGGTATAGCCAAACCTTGCCACAACAAGCTTTTGGGACGGAATAATCGTAACACGCTGGATGTCTTTTCCCCGGCATTCATACAGATCTGCGGGCAGGGAAGGGTAGTAGGTCTTTTTGCTGTTGAGCCAGAACTGTGCGCCATAGTGTGCCATCGGATCTGTTGACGTCGGGGTGGTGGCATATGTCATCCAGTTATCCGGCAGGATTTGTTCTCCCTGCCACAAACCGTTTTGAAGGCAGAACAAACCGAAACGGGCCCAGTCACGGGGAGAAGCCCACATATATGCTCCGGTGCCAAGATTGCCGCTCTGGTCTGATTCTATGATGGCAGTATGCATACCGAGTTTGTTGAAAAGTTCCTTTCGGGCAAACGCCTGATAGTCTTTTTCTGAATCCAGGGTATTTTTAATAACCGCTCCCAGCAGGGTGGAGGTAGCGGTGGAGTATTGCCAATAAGTGTCTATTTGGAATTGTAGCGGCTTGTCTGTGGCAAATTCCACCATGTCACGATGATTCCCGAACAGCATCTGATTTACATCACTCACCGGATTATTATAATCTTCATTAAATTTTAGCCCGGAGCTCATGCGCAAGAGGTGGTCAGTGGTGATGGAATGCCTGATGTCGTTTGGATCATTTAAATCTCGCCATTGTAAAATAGGGGCCGGTGCATTAATGTCCAGTTTCCCTTGTTTAACAAGGATGCCGATCATTACAGCGGTAACGCTTTTGGTCATAGACCATCCGTAATGGGGCGTGTTCATAGTATACCCCATGTCTGTTGCATATTGTTCGGCAATCAGCTGGCCGTTATAAACGATAACAATCCCATGAGTCCGTTTTGGGTTTTTCCCATCTGTTTCTACAAACGCCTTATCCAGTAGTCGAGAGAGTTTATTTAAACAATCATCAGATACTGCGTCTGTATTGACTAAATCGCCGCTCGGACACGGTATTGATTCCTGCGTAGATGACACGGGGGCGAAAGACGGAAACTCCCTGTGTTTGATAGTTTCTTCCGAATTTTTAATCTGAGCGTTTGTGGTTCCGTATAAAAGGGTGGCGCCATATTGTTCCTGATATACGGTTTTTCGTTTGACCCATAACAGCCTGCACGCGGCGCTTTTATCATTTGGGTTGACATCGCACATAGTTAACGCATCACCCAGAAAACCTAAAAAACCGATATTTCGGGTGGCATTGCAGGCTTCGTTTTCAAGAACAGACTCTGGCGTCCGGTTGGATATAAACACATTGGAACATAAAAATTTGGCTTTGCTCCCGGCACCGACCATCATTGCGGTTTCAAGTTTATTAAAACCGATCAGGGAAAATACAACAACCAGCACACAAACTGCAGGAATGATTCGTTTGAATGTCATCAGAAATCTCCTGGATAATAGAACAATTTAATAAAAACTACCCGGCGGGTTTGAATATTTTATCTGGTCGATGGTTGCCAAATCCGGTGTAAACGGGATTTTCGGCGGCACCGGATCTGACAGTGCATCAATATGAATGTGATGGAGACGTTCAATCTTTTGATTAAACGCCATCACTATAATTTTTTCAAGGTTTACCACATCTTCAATATTATATGACAAAAGGGTTTCCAGTGCCTTAATGTTTTTGTTTTGACAATAATCGTTCCACAATAAAACAGCAAAATAGCCATCCACCCCATCTAAGTCGCCGCGGGATATTCCCATCTGTTTTTCACAGCTTTTCAGACCGCCAGAATATCCCAGGCTTTTTAATACATAACGTAAATCAATATGCGCCTGACCCAGTTTGATCCCAAAATAATTTTCGATAATGGGTATATCAAAAGTTTTGCCATTGTAGGTTACAAGCAGTTTATATTTTGAAATATCTTTCTTAAACTGCGCAAGATTTTGCCCGTTAACATAGTGTTTAATAGTGTTGCCGTCATACAGGGCAATCGTGGTAATATCCGGATCATATAAACCGGTTGTTTCAATATCCACATACGCGGCACTTTTGCGAAAATCAGTAAACAGGCGCCATACTTCTTTTGAACTTAATCGGTTGGCAAAATATTTCGCATTGCCGTCGGTATATTGCCGGATAGAGTCTTTCAGTTCGTCTTTTACGTGGATCGGCAGTTTGATGGATTGTTTGTTGCCCGATTCGATCCTTGCTAAAAGGTCATCCCATGAAAAAATATTGTTTTCCCAAAATGATAGTTCCCGTTTTGGACCAATGTTGTTCAGGTGACAGAATGTGTTTTTCAGCATATGTCGATGGCGCCTTCCTAATTAATGTCAATTATTTTTACATCAAAAAAAAGTGTTTTTCCGGCCAGCGGATGATTTAGATCAATGATTGCTTTTTCATCATCGATTGCCGAGATTTTTCCCCGTATAATCTGGTCGTCCGGAGATTTGGTTTGAAGCATGGCCCCGATTTTCCTCGAAGTTTCCGGAATCTGTTCGGTTTTTAATTCAATAATGGCTTCTTTTAATACCGGCCCATATCCGTCTTCCGGCTTTACCGTGACTGTTTTGGTGTCTCCGGCTTTCATCCCGACCATCTGATCTTCAAGACCCGAAATAATCTGGCTGGAACCATGGGTGAATGTCAGGGGTTCTGTACCCACATTGGTGTCGATGACTTCTTTGTCTTCCAGTGTCAGGGTGTATTCAAATGAAATGGTTTTTCCTTTTTCGATGATCATGGTTACTCCAATATTATATCTAATTGTGCGTTTATATTTTATAACAGGTTTTTATTACTTTATTAAAAAGGGGAAAATCAGGTTGAACCTATCATATCCGTCAACTGATTCAACTCAATAATTATGGCATCTGGCTTTAAGGCGACACATTTCGGATCTTTTTCCCGCAGTCTCAAGGATCGCGTGTCTCCAGCAAAAAGGCAGGTCTGAAATCCGATGGTGTGTGCCGGGTAAATGTCATTTAACATATCATTTCCAACATAGAGAACATCACCGGGTTTATATGCTTTACGGTTTAGTTCAGAAGCCGCCTGATCAAACAAAAAAAAGGACGGTTTGGCATACCCATACTCATAGGAATAGAAAATTAAATCCGGATCAAAACCGAGTTTGTCAGGAAAATCGCCGCAAAATAAATCAAATAAATGCGGTGTGAAAAACTGGGCGTTTGAAATAATTCCTAAAGAGATGTTCCTTTCTTTCAGGCGTTGCATGGTTTCAAGCAGGTGCGGCATGGGATAGACCGGATTGACGGTCATTTCATATTCTATGGCAAACTGTCGGGCGATTTCCAGATTTTTGAATTCAAGCACCTGCATCCAGATCCGATCAATGTTGACTTCCGGAAAATCGATACCATTATTTTTGTGGGCGGTATGATCGGATTCAATGGTTTGAACGAGCAATTTTTTTATTTGTGAAAGACTTAGAGAAATTTCATATTTTTTCAAAAGCGCATCAAGATTTGCCGCTGGAAGTGAGTCCTTTTGAGCCATGCTGATGTCTCCGGAAGCGCTAATAAACAGCGTGCCGTATATATCAAAAATGACCGCCCGGACAGGTGACTTTAAGTTGGTTTCAGGTTGAACGGATGGTAAACGCGGCTGAAGGGGTGTGATATATGGTTGCATCAGGTCTTTAAACATCATCATCCCCCCATTTCAGCAGACTGAAATTTTCCAGATTTAAAAATTTTTGTGCCAGGATCTGCTTATCGATTTGATGGCTCACCGTTTGATGGATGACATGGTGATATGTGCTCAACAGTTGTTTTTGATAAACGAATTGAGAAAATTCTGTTTCTATAATTGTGCGGTTATGCTGGATGATTTCAGGATTGTCCGGCTGACGACGGATTTCGTATAAAAATGGATTCAGTTCTATAATCTGATTTTTAAATTTCTTATTTGTTAAAATATTTGAGATCGTCTGTCTTTGAAACGATTCATCCAGAATGCCAAAATCAATATTTTTATTTGATGTCATGCGTTCATACGCCTGGGTAATGGTGGTGTCTGAAATTGACATTTTAAATTGAGCGGCACTTTTCAGAATACAGGATTTCCATTTTTGATAAAATTCGGTGGTGTTAATATGAGTAAGGGGGATTAAAATTTTATCATACAAATGATCCAGCATCATTTTTTTATCAGTAAAATCTTTGCAGATATCTGCAATCCGTCTGCCGAAAAGCATCTGTCCGGCAGTCCATGGCTCAAGATATGAGAACCCGAATCCTTCTGAAATGCTGGTGGTGACAATACTCTTGGCGGATTGTACCAGATCTGTGAAAGCATGGTTTTCAGATGCTTCAAAAATAACATTTAAATTTTTTTCTGCGCCAAACTCTTTCCAGGGATTATAATAATGCCAGTCCCGGGGGCTGTTGGGGGGCAGGGTGATTGCCAGGGTTAAATCCTTGGGAAAAAATAATGAGAGAAAAATGGCTTCACCGATATTTTTTCTTCGTATGGCGCGAACTGGATATAAAACAAAATTTTTGGCACGGTTTCTCTTTGGGGACAAATTAAACGAGGTGACCATGTTCAGCAAAAGATGCAACCCGGTTTTCTTCAGTCCGGAGTTTAAGAGAATATTATAATCACGGGAATTAATGACGCTGTAATGACAGTCTGACGGATAAGGAGAATCTTTATAATAAATCCAGGGTCGGCCGTCTTCGGAAAAATCATGAACCTGCAGAAACAGACGGATATTTTTATCCTTAAGCGCGGACAGGATTTTTAAAAATTGACTGTTCTTGGCAAGCAAAGGATTATGAACGTGCAGGATATCGCATCCGGAAGGCCAGTAATCAGCGATTTCATTGATAATTTTTTGCGCAGTTTCTTCAGGTGGTGGTTGATTGGCGCCGCGCTGATCATAACCGACTTCCGGAATCACGATGGTTTTAAAAGCAACATCATTTTCAGGCTTTTCACCGGTTATCATCAAAATCTCACAATCATTTTGAACAGCCTGTATCTGCTGTTTAATGACCGTCGTCACCCCGCCGGGTTTGAGATGATAATGGAGAAAGGCTATTTTCATTTTTTTATTTTTTGTGACAGGCTGTTAAACGGTTATAGAATGGTGTACAATGTCGGATCGGCAACCCCGGCCTCTAAAAACCCTTTTTTTCTCAGAAGGCAGCTGTCGCAGCTGCCGCATGCCTTCCCATATTTATCCGGATCATAGCAGCTGTGGGTCAGGGAATAATCAACATTAAGTTTTATCCCGGTTCTGATGATTTCCGCCTTGCTCATGTGCAGCAACGGTGTTCGAATGTGAATGGCGCTACGGTTTTCGACAGTGGATTTGAGCGCCAGGTTGGCCATTTTTTCAAAAGCGGCGATGTACTCAGGGCGGCAGTCCGGATAGCCGCTGTAATCTATTGCATTGACGCCGATAAATATATCCGTTGCTTCAAGAACTTCTGCCCAGGCCAGGGCGTAAGAAAGGAAAATCGTATTTCTGGCCGGAACATAGGTTACCGGGATGCCGGTGCTGATTTCTTCTTCGCTTCTGTTTTTGGGAACATCAATATCGTCGGTTAACGCAGAACCGCCGATTGGTGAAAGATCAACATTGGCCACGTAATGTTTTGCCGCACCAAATATTTTTGATATTTTTGCTGCGGCTTGTAATTCCTGATGATGGCGTTGTCCGTAAAAAAAACTTAGCGTAAAACATTGATAATTTTCAGATTTCGCAATGGCAAGCGCGGTGGTGGAATCAAGGCCGCCGCTGGATAAAACAATTGCATTTTTATTCGTTATATTCATTGATCTTATCTGCCTTTATCTTCATTCGGCCAGAGAATTTTGTGAAGTTGAACCTGCAGTCTTACATTCAGGTTGTCATTAAGTATCCATTTTGCAAGCAATGCGTGATCCAGCGCCGGATGAACCGCTGAAAACAGGATTGGAACCTGAAACGGATTATTCCAGGTGGAACAAATGATGTTTTTGGCATATTCATAATCATTTCTGTCTGTAATGACAAATTTGAGCTGGTCGTTTTCGGTTAAACGGTTTAAATTTTTCAGATCATTGTTTTCAGATTCACCGCTGGCCGGACATTTGATATCTACGATTTTGATACATTGCGGATCAGCAAGCCTTATATCTTTGCTGCCGTTTGTTTCCAAAAGAACGATATACCCTTTTTCAATTAATTTTGTGATTAACATAGGCGTGGCCCTCTGGCACAAAGGTTCCCCACCGGTGATTTCAACAAGTTTACAGGCGTATTGAGAGAGGGTGTCAATGATTTCCCGGATGGTAACGACACTGCCTTCTTCATATGCATATTGCGTATCACAATAGGAACAGCGCAGATTGCAGCCGGTTAGCCGGATAAATATGCAGGGGAGACCGGCATACAGGGATTCGCCCTGTATACTGTAAAAAATTTCATTAACTTTTAAGTTCATGTTCAGGAAAAGGCTTTGTATGGTAATTCAAAATCAAATAGGGACGCCTGCTTTAAATACGTCAGCATTGCCGTAAACCCGATAAGAATCAACGGCTGCCGGGATCAAAATTGAATCACCTTTTTTAAAATTAATGGCGTTCGGTGTACCTGAATCGTACGACAGGACCGCGTTTCCCCGGGTACACAGCAGGATCTCAATACTTCGATTTTTCGGGGAAACAAATGTTTTTGAATCACTGACATGAATCACTGACAGCTGAAATTCTTCGGCAAAACCCGGGTACTCACTTTCGCAGGCTGAAGTACTTGCAGGCATTAAAATCTCAATCTCTGATTCTGCAAAATTTAATATATTCAAAAGTTCGGGCACATCCACATGTTTCGGGGTCAATCCACCCCTTAAGACATTATCGGAATTTGCCATCAATTCAATGCCAAGACCATCCAGGTATGCATGTAATTCCCCAGCCGACAGGAATAAGGCCTGGCCCGGCGCTAAGTAAAACAGGTTTAAAAATAATGGTGAAATAACGCCGATGTCAGTTGGATATTGTTGATACAGTTTGATCATCCATTGACTGGTTAGATCCGATGCGGCGTGTTTTTCAGCGTTATTAACAGTTTCCTGGATTATCGATTTTTTTTGGGGGTCTGGCAGTTCCATCAGGGACTGAAAAAAAAATTTTAACTCTTTTTTTTTTAAATTTTCAATTTCAGCAGCCAACCCATTCGGACAAAAATGCTCGAGCAGCTCAACGGCAGAATCAATTTTCCGAAAACCCTTTAATCCGGTAAAGGGGGTCAGCGCACAGATGCATTCGGGTTTATGGCTGTTGTCTTTATAATTTCTTGTCGGTGCAGAGAGACTTAGCCCCGCTGCGGATTCTCGTTCAAATCCAATTTGTGCCTGAGTGGCATTCGGATGGGCCTGGATAGATAACGGCAATTCGGCTGCCAAAACCTTAAACAGGTAGGGCAGGGTATTGTTAAATTTTTTAGCTGTTTTTTCCCCGAGAATTTTTTCCGGACATTGGGAAATCAGGTCATCAAGAGAAACCCATTGCCCGTCAATCTGGACTTTTGAGGGTGCTTTGGGATGCGCACCCATCCAGAGTTCTGCCCATGGCTCTTTTGATGGGGCGGTATCCGTCAGTTTCTGAATGGCAAAATGAGATCCCCATGCGTATTTTTGGATAGTATTTTTTAAAATCAGGGGTTTGTTCATTGGCTTTTATTTCCAATAAGTGAGAAACTCGTAAAAAGTCGGATTCCGATGGCAAAGAAAAAAGCTCCACCAATCATATAAAATTGGCAAGGCGCGCAAATCCTGAGTGATGATTCGTGCTTAGCGTACTATGAAGAGCGAAGGGTGCAGCGCAACAAAGAATTTGGATTTTTTACGACGCCATCAATACGTAAACCGTCCGTTTTCATATATGATCTTTCTTTTGCCGGACGCCAAATGTGCGGTGACTGTTTTCTTTTCCGTGTTAACAATATCCCAGTGAAGTGCGGAATCATTGAAGCCCAGAGTCTTTTTCATCTCCTTGGTTAATTCTGCGGGATTTCCGCTGTATGTATCTGAATAGGAAGCGCCCAGTGCTACATGACAGTTGCCGTATTTACCGCCGTAGTTTTCATCAAAAAGCGTGTTGGCCATAAACAGGTTAATCTTTGAGAAGGTTTTATCGGTTAGAGAAAATTCACCAAGTTTCGATGCCCCGGCATCCATGGCCAATTGTTTTTTTAAGAATTCTTCTCCCTTTTCTGCCGTCGCACTGATTACCTCGCCGTTTTTAAACTCAATGCGGATTCCTTTGACATAATTTCCGCTTCGATACGACGGCTGATCCGCATAATATTTTCCTCTCGTTCCGCGCCAGTCCGGTGAAATAAACAATTCAAAGCTTGGGATGTTATGCCCTGAGATTCCGATCCACCGGCGTTTTTCACCCGGTGTCACTTCAAAATCCACATTATCAGACGCTACATGGTATTTTATGACATTCATCCGATTCAGCCATTTTTTAAGTGTCATCGCTTTTTGGTACACAGACTTCCACTGGGCAATGGGATCGGTACGGTTTAAAAAACAGGCGTTAACAATCTGGGCGGCATAATCGGTAACAGACATACCGGCATGGTTAGCCAGTTCCGCCGTTGGATACATGCCCAACGTCCAGCTGAAAAGGCCTTGCTCTTCACGTCGATCCATAATTTCGCGTAAATTTTTTCTGGCTTTTAAAGATTGTGCGATTTTATTTGAATCGATACCGCTTAAGTGTGTCAGTGATTCAGGACCGAGTATGGCAATGGTACCGTTTAGATTTTTATATAATTCTTCTTCTCCCGGAGCCATGAAAACCAGCTGTTTTTTTGAGGCCAGAGAATAAAAGTTTTTTTCCATGATCGGTGTCTGCAAAAGTCGATGAACAGGATTGACACCGATTTCAATCAATTTTTTGTGGATTATCTCTACCAGTTTAACTGCAGGCAGATCATATCGGATGATAATGATATCATTTTTTTTTATTTTTCCGGTTCGGGCGGTATTAAGGCCCCATAGCAGAACATCGGCATAACGGTGAAGTTGTTTGTCATTCAGCATTGCATTTTTTTCTCATAGGTTGAGTTTAAGGTTAATTTTCCTTTAGAAAAAATTTGTGATACTCAATTTGTTTGTGATTCAAGGTAATAAAAAAAGGAACAATGACATCATTGATGCTCTCGTAAAAAGTATCCAGATGGCTAAGTTAAAAGTTTCATATACAAGGCGTAGTGATTTTTCAGCCAAGGAATCATACATGTAGTATCTTGAATGGCTGAAAAATTGCTACAACGCAGTAGATGGGACTTTTAACGACGCCATCATCATTGACAACAAACTAAATTTATACCAAGGTAAGCATGATTCTTGATAATATAGGGATGTTCATTTTTTCATCACTTATGATGGCTTCATAAAAAGCTTCCAAATAACTCGTCCATAATCTTTTGAAATGATTGACAAGTTATT